>CAZIWQ010000179.1:0-7601 GCA_964542355.1 uncultured Armatimonadia bacterium | reverse complement strand
CTTGCGACCAGCCTTGCTCCCATCTGGGCCGGACCCCTCACCGCCGCCGATCAGCCGGCGGTTGACACCCTGCTCAAGGACACGCTCGCCGCGCTGACCACCGGCCAGCCGGCACTCGTCGATCTGTGCGCGACACAGGGCGCAGTGGTCGTGCTGCGGGCCCCCCAGGGGGTCCTCATGGCCAGCCGCGCAACGCTCGGGTCCAACGCCGCTCTCGCCCAGCAGATGCGCCTGCCGGCCGGCCTGCGAGTGACGGACAGCGCGTTGACGCGGACCGCGGACTTCCTGACCGGCCGGGTGCAGCTCGAGCTGCCGGCGCCCGCCGCGGCCAGCCAGGGCTTTCCCCTCGGCCCTCCGCTGCACGACGTGTACAGCGCGTTCTTCCATCCCGAGGCTGAGCACCTCGTCACACTCCCCCGCCCGGTGAAGGCCGCGACCGCGGCCCCGAGTGCTGCCGGGGCCACCCGCTGGGAAATGACGCTCTCCGCGGTTCCGGAAGGCCCCCAGAAGGGCTGGCGGCATGTGATCCTGACCGTGGCCCCGGTGGCGAGTAACGCCGACACGGCCGCCATCGGTGGCGTGAACGAGGTTCTCCGCTCGTGGGAGCAGTCCGTCCTGGAGGGCGACCTCTCCCCCCTGGCTCGCTGCCTGAACCCCGACCCGCTCTGCATCGCCGTGCAGACACCGGACGGCCAGTCGTGGTTCTTCACCTACCCGGAGTACTTCACGACGATGCTCGGGACGGCGCTGTCGATGGGCAATGCCCAGAAATCACAGATGCTCGACCTCGACACCCGCGTCAGCGGGCCGGTGGCGACGGTGGCCGCCCTGTGGGCCGTCGAAATCCCCGTGTTCGGCTCGATGCAACTGGGGATGACCTCGGTCCTCGTGAACGTGAAGGGGACCTGGTTGCTGGTGGGTCTGACGGCCGGCGCGGCCGAGCACTGACCCGTTACTCTCTGAGGCGTTCCATACGGTCCTGCGACCATCACTGAACGCCGGAAGGCGATGAGGCAAGATGCCACGACGAGTTGCCATTGTGCTGCTGGTGCTGGCGGCCGGCACAGCAGTCTGCGCCGCGCCGCCCTCATGGCAGGGCGTGCGCACCAAGACCGCGCCCGCCATCGATGGCGCGCTCGACGACCCGTGCTGGCGCGAGCAGACCAAGGTCAACAACTTCCGCGACCCGCTCACCGGCGAGCCGGCACCGACACAGACCTACTTCAGCGTGTTGTACGACGATGATGCGCTGTACTTCGCCATCACCTGTCCCGAGCCTCAGATGGCGAGGCTGCGCGCCGACCTGCAGGCCCATGACGACACCCTGTGGAGCGACGACTGCGTGGAGTTGTTCATCGACCCCGCCAACCAGCGTGACAGCTACGCCCACCTGATCGTCAACCCCAATGGCGCCCTCTATGACGCGTGGGTCTCGCACGGCGGCAGCGACACGGACATGGACTGGGAGAGCGGCGCCCAGGCGGCGGCCGGCAAGCGCGATGATGCCTGGCAGGTCGAGCTCCGGGTCCCGTTCGCCGGCCTCCGTTTGCCGCGCGATGTGAAGCCCGACTGGGCCTTCAACCTGTGCCGCGAGAAGAAGACGCCGCCGGCCGAGCTGTCGTGCTGGTCGCCACCGATGGCGGAGGGCTTCCAGCACCCCGCGGCCTTCGGCATGCTCACGGGCCTCAAGGTCAACTTCCGCGCCCAGCTCGTGAGCATCGACACCCCGCAGTTCCGCAACCCGACGTTCGAGCGGCGTGAGCTTACGGGGAGCCTCGTCATCCCGTACGTCAACTGGACCGGCCGCGACATCGCGGCTCAGGTGACGGCGGTGTTCACCGACCTCGAGGGCCACAAGTCGCAGACCGATGGGAACGCCGTGATCCGGGGCGGTCGCGGGCAGATGGCCATCCCGGTCACGATCGACAAGCCCGGGGTCGCCGAGCTGCAGCTCGACGTTAGCCGGCGCACCCCGCCCAAGCTCCTCCACCGCAGCCGCCACGCGATGGACCTGAGCTACCAGCCCGTACAGATCACACTCCTGGCGCCGGCCTATCGCGACACGATCTTCGCCACCCTCCCGACTCAGGAGATCATCTGCCGCCTGCGCCCCAACCTGACGCCCGCCCAGACGGCCGGCGCCGAGCTGCGCGTGACGTTCAACGCCGGTGCCACGGAGCTCGCGGTGCGCACGGTGCGCCGGGTCAGCCCCACCCGCGACGTCGAGGTTGCCTTCTCCAGTGAGATCGTGCCCGCCGGCGACTATCTGATCAAGGCCCAGGTGCTCAAGCAGGGGAAGGTGATCGGGGAGGGCGAGAAGGCGGTCCGCAAGGTGCGGCCCCAACCCCACGAAGTCGTTGTGGACCACGAGGGCCAGTTGCGGGTCGATGGGCGCAAGTTCTTCCCCTGTGGCTTCATGGGGGCCGAGCCCGACCCGCAGCTCGCCCGGGCCGGCTTCAACACCATCCACACCTACACCGCCTGGTACATCCATCGCGACCAGGACCTCACCGAGTGGCTCGACCAGGCCCAGAAGCTGGGGCTGAAGGTGGTCTTGCCCCCCTATCCGGGCGAGGTCGGCTTCTACGGGTTCCGCAAGAAGCCCGCGATTGGCGACACCGACATCGAGGATATCGTGAAGTTCGTCGACCGCTACAAGGCCCATCCCGCCGTGCTCGCGTGGTACATGTGTGACGAGCCGCGCGGGGCACTGTGGCGGGCGAACCTCGCGAAGGTGTACCACGCCGTGGCCGAGGCCGATCCCTATCACCCCTGTGTGGCGCTCGACAACGGGGTGTCAACGCTCACGAAGCTGCGCACAGCCGGCGACATCCTGTGGATCGACCCCTATCCCGGCTTCACACGCGGGGGGCCGCCACGCCAGCCGCTGACGCTGGTCGGCCAGGCGCTGCAGGGGCTGCGCGCCGCGCTCCCCGACCGCCGCCCGCTGTGGATCGCTCCCCAGGCCTTCAGCTATGCCGAGTGGGACAAGTCCAAGGCCGTCCGCGAGCGCGAGCCCACGCTCACCGAGATCCGTGCCATGCACTACCTGTCACTGCTCAATGGTGCCGGCGGGATCATCCCCTTTGCCTGGGCGTATGCGAAGCGCCACCCCAGCACGCTCCAGACCTATCTCGAGCTGATCGGGCCGGAGATGTCGATCCTGATGCCGGCACTGCTGGAGGGCAAGGGGGTCGAGCACTGCCGCCTGGTCCCCCTGTCGCCCGGCGCCGACGCCCAGATGGGCGTCTGGGAGCACGAGGGCAACCTGTTCCTCGTCCTCGCCAACCGCAAGCCGGAAGAGGCCCGCATCCGTGTCATCATCCCCGGCCTCGACAGCCGGTGGCTCAAGGTCGTCGCTGAGAACCGCCGCGTGCAGGCGTTTGGTGACACGCTCGACGAGACGCTCCCACCCTACGGCGTGCGCATCTACAGTGACAAGAAGAAGCTGCCCGCGGTGCTCCCGCTGGCACAGGTCGAGCAACGCATCAAGAACGATGAGGCCGCCAAGACGGCGACCTGGTAGCCAGCGGCAAGCCATCGCCGAGACCCGGTTGTAGCGGCTACAGTTCCCGCCCGCCCCCCGCGGCCGGCGGGTGTCCACCATCACACGGAGGTCATCATGTCAGACATTCGCGTCGCCCTGATCGGCTGCGGAGGGATGGGCAAGTCACTCCTCAGCCAACTCAAGACCGTTGACGGAGCCGTCATCGTCGCCGGCGCCGATCCGTTCGAGCAGTCCCGCGCCGCCTTCACCGAGGAGTACGAGGTCCCCACTTTCGCCGGCGTCGACGAGCTGCTGGCCGGCGTCGAGCTGGACGCCGTCGTCGTCGCCAGCCCCAACGACAGCCACGCGCCTAACACCATCCGCGCCGCCCAGGCGGGTAAGCACGTGTTCTGCGAGAAGCCGATGTCGCTCACCCTCGCCGACTGCCGCGCGATGATCGACACCTGCGCCGACGGCGGGGTCAAGCTCCAGGTCGGCCAGGTGCTACGCTACATCTCCGAGTTCGCCCGGACGATCGAGATGGTGCGCGCCGGCGACCTCGGCACCCCGATGCACGGCAACATCTTCCGCTACAGCGGCCCCCGCGAGAACTGGGGCCACACCTGGCGCGACAACCCCGCGCAGGTCGGCCACTACCTGTTCGAGGTCTCCGTCCACGAGATCGACTTCGCGCGCCTGGTCTTCGGCAAGCCCGTTGCCGTCACCGGCTGGGACGTCACCCTCGACTCCGCGAGCCCGCTCTGGGGTCGGGCGACGACGGGCGTGATCGAGTTCGAGAGTGGCGGCATCTGCGTGCTCACCGAGGGCATGTTCAACCCCATCGGGCGCACCGAGGTCGAGATCGCGGGCACCGGCGGCGCCGTGCGATTCCACTGGGGCGCGGACATGACCTACAAGTCGCTGTGTGGTAGGCCGGACTTCGAGGCGACGGGCGCCGAGACGGCCGAGGGCCGCGAGGACGGCCGCCATCGCGAGCTGCGCGAGTGGATCGAGGCCATCCAGAACGACACACCGCCGACGATCCCCGGCGAGGAGGGCATGGCCAACATCGAGCTGGCCCTGGCGATCCTGGAGTCGGCCAAGCGCAAGGCTCGCCTGGAGCTGCCGCTGGAGGGCTGACCGGCCCGAGGCCGGATGGGGCCCACAGGCGTCAACCCAAGCCCTGCGGCGCGCCGCGGGGGGCCACTGGAGGCCACAGACAGCAAAGCGGCGGAGCCGGTGCCCCTGCAGGGGTATCGTGGCTCCGCCGCTTGCTGTGTCAACACGCATCGCGGCAAAAAGCCGCTCCTACAGGGGGCCGCGGGGTTGGGGGACCGGCGCGGCGGGAAGCCGCGCCCCCAGGGCTTGGCGACACGCGCGGTCGGCGCTACATGTCGTCCTCGGGCTTGAACGGGCTCTCGCCCGAAGGCAGATAGAGGATGCGGCGGCAACTCTCGCAGCGCACGAGCTGATCGCCGGCGCGCAATCGCTGGGCATACGTGCTCGGCAAGCTGACCTTGCAGCCCTGACAGGAGCCCTTGTGGACGGCGGCGACGGCGATGCCGCCGACCTTCTCACGCAGGCTCTCGTACTGCTTCAGGAACGCCTCGTCGGTGCTGGCGGCCAGTTGCTCGCGCTGCGCGAGCAGGTCATCGAGCTCGCGCTTGAGCCGCCGGGACTCGGTGCCATGCCGCTCACGCAGCGCCGTGACGCGCTTGTCGAGCTCCTCCACGGCCGCCTGCTGCTTGCCGATGGTCGCCTGTGACTGGTCGAGCTGCTCCATCAGCTCCAGCATCTCCTCCTCCAGTCGCGCCTTCTGCCGGCCGAGTTCCTCGATCTTCTTCTCCAGTGCCGCCAACTGCTTGGGGTCGGAGATCGTGCCGCCATAGGCCTGCTTCGACTTGGTGGCACGCTCCTGCTCGGCCCCCTTCAGCCGCAGCTCGCGGTCGAGCAGCGCCCCCTCGAGGTCCTGATGGGCCTTGTTCAGCGCCGCAAGCTGCTCCCGGGCCGCGGCCAACCGGGCCGCGGTCTCGCTCCCGTCATCGAGCTGGCGCAGGGCGCGCTTGTGCAGCGCGATACCCGTGTCCGCCTGTTGCAGGTCGTACAGTGTCGTGAGCTGCTGTTTCATGTCAGGCATGTCGGCTCCCCCTGTCACTCAGTGGCGGACTCGCGGAATGGATCGCTCACGACCTGGGTGATGGCAACCGTCAGGCGTGGTCCCAGCACATGCTCGAGGTGCCGGGCCAGGCCGTCAAGCACCGGCCGCTCGGTCTCGTAGTGCCCCGCGGCAATGATGCCCATCCCGCGCTCGTGCGCCTGGTGGGCCTCATGGTACTTGACCTCGCCCGTGACCATCGCGTCGACCGCAGCACACGCTTCACACAACCCGCCGCCCGAGCCCGGTACCAACGCCACGGTGCGGATGGTGCGCTCCGCGTCGCCCACCATGGTCACTCGGCGGCGTCCGAGCTTGGCCGCGACATACTGGGCAAACGCACCAAGCTTGATCTCCGGGACGCGGCAGGTCATCCCCATCCCGAACGCCGCGGCCGGCGGAGTGAGCGGGCTGACAGTGCACGCCAGGCCGGCGGCATGGGCACGTGCCGCCAGCGTCTCCGCCACATCCGCCGCCGTTGTGGTTTCGCTGCGCACTACCGCCTCACCTCCCCCGGGGACGCGAGTGATCGGCCACTGGTGCCAGGCAAGCTCGTCAGCGGCGGTCTCCTGCAGCAGACGGCCCGTCACCTCCGGCTCGCCGGTAACAGCCACGGTCGCCGTCGAGCCGGCGGCGGCGACGGGGACGAGGGCCGGGCCCCGCTCGAGGCCCAGCCGGTCCGCCAGCGCCGCGGCCGTCCCCACTTCCAGTGAGGCATCCAGGTTGGTGTGCGCGACGTAGATGCTCACACCCGCCCGCGCGGCGGCCAGGATCACCTCGCCGACGACTGTGCCTGCGGTCACGGCAGACAGGGGGGTGAAGATCAGAGGATGATGGGCCACGACGAGGGCTACGCCGCACCGTCTCGCCTCACGCAGCGTCTCGGTGCTGATGTCAAGGGTAAGCAAACATCCGTTCGTCTCTGCGTCCGGGTCGCCAACCTGAAGACCAACGCGGTCCCAGGGCTCGGCGATGGCGGGCGGAGCAACCGTCTCAAGGGCACGGACGATGTCTTTGACGCGCATTGGGTCACCACAGGCGTTAGCACTCATGATCTTTGAGTGCCAGGAATCGGCGCCAGAGGGTTGACTCTGGCGCCCTCACAGGGGTATAATCACCCTCGTCCGTGGGACAGCAGTTTCACGCACGAGGAGCTGGCCAGGCAATGCCGATCTACGAGTATCAATGTGAGAAGTGCGGGTGCGTGTTCGAAGTCCGGCAGAGCTTCAAGGACGAACCCCTCAAGACCTGCCGCAGCAATGGGTGCAAGGGCCACGTCAAGAAGCTGTTCAGCCCGCCCGCGATCATCTTCAAGGGCAGCGGCTTCCACGTCAACGACTACGGTCGCGGGAACGGCAACGGTCGCGGGAACGGCAATGGTAAGCCCCCGCACCAGGAGGCCGCCAAGGAGACTGCCAAGTCCGAGGCCTGCAAGACCTGCGACAAGGCAACCTGCCCCTCCTCCGACGGCTGACACCGCGCCGAAGGCGGACGGCCGCCACCGGCCGTCACCATCACGAGGCTCACTGTCACTCCCTGCCGGGGACGGTCTCGCATCCGAGCCGTCCCCGTTTGCGTTGGGGTCTCCGCTGTCCGCTCAGGGCTCGATGATGACCTTCAGCGCCCCGTGCCGCGTCTTGTCCAATGCAACCGCGAACGCGCGGGACGCCTCGGCAAGCGGGAAGCGGTGGGTGATCATCGGAGCGACCCGGACTGTCCCCGCGGCCAGGAGCTGCAGTCCGGTCTGGTACTCGTGGTACAGGTTATTGCTGGCGGTTGTGACACGACGTTCACCCGCCAGAGCCCCCGCCCCCACCTGGAGCCCTGCGGCCGCCCCCGCCATCAGAATCAGGCAACCACCGCGTGCGAGCACCCGCAGCGCAGCCTGCTGCGTGGCGAGGTCGCCGGTCGTCTCGAACACGGTCCCCACCCCCCGCCGGCCTGTCGCGCGCAGGATCT
>CAZIWQ010000178.1:0-9416 GCA_964542355.1 uncultured Armatimonadia bacterium | reverse complement strand
GTGACCTCGCTTCGCTCCGCCGAACGTGCTTCGCACGGTAGCGGCCGGATGGGGCCTCCGCCCCATCCGAAGGCTCTACGGCACGACGACCCTCCCGACAAGCCCTGCGCCCCCCCACGCCTCACGGCCCTCACGGCCAGGTTGACACACAGACCCATGCTTGACAGAATACTAGACCGCCTGCTCGGCTCGTGCCCGGGCGACGATGGCCTCGAGGTCAAACTGGAACTCATCACCCACCAGCCCGCGGTAGCGCTCCGGGTGTGAGGTGATGATGAATACCTGCAGCAGCTTCGCGGCGCGCGCCAGCACCAGCTTCACGCGGTCGTGGCGCGCAGGATCGGTGTAGAGCAGGGCGTCGTCGAGCACCATCATCGTGCGGCCGTACTGCTCGGAGTAGGCCTCCCCGAGGGCGATGCGGGTGACCAGGTCGAGCTGCTCCCGCGTCCCGGCGCTCAGGTCGTCGAGCCCATGCACCTGTGCACCATCGCGCTCCTCGGCGAGACCCTCGACACGATAGCCGTCGCTCACGCGCACGCCACGCGATCGGCCGCTCACCGCGGCCATCATGCGCTCGATCGCCTCTTCGAGGTGCGGGAGCTGTGGCGTCGTGGCCGCGGCGTGGCGCTCGTGGAGGACCTGGCGCAGGAGGCGGATGCTGAGGGCCTCGCGGTGCGCCCGCTCCAGCTCCTGCTGCTTGGCCTCAGACTGCTCCTGCAGTCGGACCAGCTCCTCGTAGCGGCCGGCGGCCTGCGCCTGATCGATGATGCCCTGCCGCGTCCAGCGCGCCTCAGTCAGCGTCTTCTCCTGCTCCTCGATGTCCGCGAGGGCCTGACGTTGGGCGGTGGCGAGCAGCGCGGGGTCCGCGTCGCCCGGGGGGAGGGCGGCCCGCAGGTCGGCGAGCTCGGCTTCCTGCGCCGCGGCGGCGGCCTCGCGGGCCGCGAGCTGAGCGGCCAGCTCGTCGAGCGTCTTGAGCTCATAGCGCGTTAGCAGTTGCGCGGCGGTCGCTCGCCGGAGCTGCGCCTCCCCCTCCAGCTTACTGCGCAGACCCGCCAGCTCTTGCTCGGCGGCAAGCTGCTTCTCGGCCTGCTCACCCCGGGTCTGGAGCTCCCGCACGATCTCGTTCTCACGCGCCTGTGCCTCGCGGGCCGCCTTCTCCAGCACAGCGTCGCTGGCCCCCTCCTGCCGGCCAAGCTCGGCAGCGGTCAGCCCGAGCTCGGCGAGCACGCGGTCGCGCTCGAACTCCTTGCCGGCGCGGGCTTTCTCCAGCCCGGCGAGGTCCTTGTGCTCGCCGGCCAGGCGCTTGATCTGGCTGCGCAGCTCGCGCAGGTCGCGCTCGCGCGCCTGGTGCTCCACCTGCAGGTCAGTCAGCGCGGCCGTCTGGTTGACTCCGAAGCGCGCCAGCAGCTCGCTGTGCTCGGCGATGGTGGCGCGGAGCTCCTCCTCAAGCCCGGTGGCTTCCCGGGCCCCGGACGCGACCTGGATGCGGGCCACGCCGGGCAGGTGCAGCGCCAGGCGCGAGCCGGCCTGGTAGGTGAGCTCCTCGCCGGCGCCGCGGGTTGTCGTGAGCCGGGCGGGGCCGCCGTCCAGCTCAACGACCTGCTCGCGCTCGAGGTTGACCGTCACACTCAGGCCGGCGACCTGGAGCTGGACCTGCAGGCCGGTAATCGCGGTCTCCAGCTCGGCCGCGCGGGCAAGGTCGGCGGCCCCGGGCCAGGGGCGCTGCAGTTCGCGCTCCGCTTCCCCACGGCTGAGCTCCACTTCTCGCAGCTCGGCGATAGCGACGGCCAGCTTCTCGGCCTCCGCGTGCGTCTGCGCGGCCTGGCCCAGCTTGATGCAGCGCTGCCAGGCGGCCGCGGCGGCTTCGCGCTCGCGCCGGGCCGCCGCGAGCTGCTCCTCGAGCCGGCGGACCGTCGCGGCGAGGACGGCGCGCTCTGCGCGGCATTCCGTCAGGCGGGGCTCCAACTCCTGCAGTTGCCGGCTGGTGTCCTCGGCGGCGCGCAAGGCACGGTGGCACTCCGTGTGGTCCTTGCTCACGGTCTGGGCCTCGCGCCCGGACCGCTGCAGCTCCTCCTCCAGCTTTGCCACCTGCTGGCGTACGGCGTCGAAGCGGCCGGCCGCCGCCTCGTAGGCCGCCAGCCGCGCTTCCGACTCATCCTTCTCTTCCTGGAGCCGGGCGAGCCGGGCGGTCGTCTCCTGCAGCTCCCGCCCCGCCTGCTCCACCGCCGCGAGGGCCTCCTCATGCACCTTGATCTGCTGACCGAGGTCCTCCAGGCTCTTGCGGAGCGCATCCACCGGCGAGCCGGCGCGAACCTTGCCCTGGGCCGTGAAGTGCTCCCCATAGCGTCGCTCCACCGCCTGCGAGACCTTCTCATAGCGTGTGCTGGCGGGCACACCGCCGGGCAGGGCCGCCCGTAGTTGCTCCGCCACCGCCTCGGAGACCCCGCACAGGGCCTCCTGCCCCGGCTCCTGAACACACCACAGCATGCGCGCCAGTCCCCACTGCTCGGGCTTGGTGGGACCGCGGCCGGGTAGCTCGCCATGCAGTAGCTCGCGCACGAACCGGTCGGCCTCATCGCCCTCCAGCCATGACTCGAAGACCTCTCCCACCTGCCGGTGCAGCTCGCACTCCTGCTGTTTCAGGAACCGCTTGCGCAGGCGGTAACGCTTGCCGTCACTCTCGAGGACGAGGGTGATCTCGGGGGCGACAGAGGCGCCCCAGGGTTGCAGGCCCTGGATCTCGCGCCCTCCCGCGGTGTAGCGGTCGAACAGGCCGCGCGCCACAGCCTTGACGATGGTGGACTTGCCGGTCTCATTTGGGGCATGGATCAGGTTCATCGCCGGGTCGAGGGGGCCCAGGCCAATCGGGAAGGCGAAGCAGCCGATGTTCTTGAGCTCGATCTGGCGCAGGATCATGCTACACCACCTCCTCGGCCAGCCGGGCCAGCAGCAGGACGGCTTCGCCGGCCACCTGGCTGGGGCTGTACTCGGTGATGCTCGCCCGCGCGACGGTCTGGACCAACTCGTCCACCGGTCGGCTCACCACTGTCTCAACCGTCTTCTCGCCACCGGTCTCGAGCGCGGCGAGGCGGTCGAGGTCGGCCAGGGCACCGGCGAGGACCGTGTCGCCCTGCACCAGCTCGCGCAGAGCCCCTGCCACCGCCTCGGTGGTCCGGAGCTTCTCACTCAGCTCCCCATGCAGCAGTTGCCGGTTCTCACAGTGGGCCGTGAGCCACGTGCGTAGGTGCTCGACCTCCACCAGCTCATCGGGTCGCACCACCCCCGTCAGCTTGAGCCGCAGGAGGGTGCTGTCGCCCGCGGGCAGCTCGGCGATCCGCTGTTGGAGGGCCTGGCGGGCTGCGCCGGCCCCCTCCCCCCACTCGGCGGTCAGGTCCAACCACGTCAGTGTCCCGACCGGCACCGGCTCGATGCGGGGTGTCGTGCCCGGCCCGTCGAGCTCCACGATCAGCACGTAGCCGGTATCCTGCTCGCCGAACTTCGTCTGCTCGGGAGTGCCCGCCATTGCCACCCGCTGCTGGGAGAACACCTGGCGGTTGTGGTAGTGGCCGAGGGCCAGGTAGTCGAGCCCCTTGAGCACGGCGGTGTCGACACCAATCGGGAAGTCGCGGTCCTCCGGCCGCGCGTGGGGCAGGCACCCGTGGGCGATGCCGATGCGGATCACGTCCTCGCGCTCGCGCGGCGGGATCCAGTCGGTCGGGTCCAGCGGAGAGGTCCGCTGCCCGAGCGGGCACGGGTAGAGCATCACATCGTCACGGAAGGGGAGCGGCTCGGGGGCGCGGAGGACGTGGACGTTGCGGCTGGGCCCCTCCCGGAAGTCGTGACGCTCGTAGACGGAGGAGCCGTCCAGCCAGTCATGGTTGCCCGGGAGGATGAACACGGGCACCGGGTCGAGCGCTTGCAGGATCTGGACCGCCTGCGCGACGGTGACCGGCTTGACCTGGTTGTTCTCGAACAGGTCGCCGGCAATGAGCACGCAGTGGACTTCCCGCTCCTGCGCGAGGTCGACGAGGCGCCGGAGGGTCTCCAGGCGCGCCGCCCGCAGACGCTCACCGCGCACACCGGCATCATTGGCCTTCATCCCGAGCTGCACATCGGCGGTATGGAGCAAGCGCAGCATGGTATCGCCTCCCTGACCTAACTGATCCGGTAGCACTGCACGTCATCGAACCATGCCACGTCCTGGTCGGAGGCCTGGCTGGCAACTCCGAGCAGGATGATGAGGCGCCCGACACCCTCCGGTACCGAGGCCACCCCGCTCAGCTCATCCCAGTCGGTGGACTGGGGCGGGCCGTAGATCAGCTTGTCCTGCTGCTCCGCGGCCCACTTACCCTCCGTCGTCTGCCACCGCACGCGGATCGACACGGTTCCCTGTCCCTGACGCCGACAGCGGGCGTGCACGAGGTAGATCTCCCCCGCACTCACCGGTGTGATGCCGTGGATGAAGCATCCGCCGGCGACGTTGGCGGCGCGCGCCGACCCCGGGCTCGACTTGCCGACTTCGCGATCCCAGGAGAAGGTGCCGTGTGACGCCTGCTCCTGCCAGGTACTCCACCCCGCCGGCGCCCCGCCCTGCTTCCAGTCGATCTGCGTGGCAGGCGTCTCGCCCGGCACCCGGTCGAGGCTGAACGCCCCGTTCCTGACGAGGTCCGTCAACTGCCCCGCGGCCGTGAGTTGCGCCACCTTGCGGCGGGCGAAGTCCAGCGGGTCCGCCGCCAGCCGCAGGGCATCGGAGGCCCCCGGTAGCGCCTCGTCCCACCGGAGCTTGTGCTTCGGGTGCGTCGTCGGCCACCAACTGGACTGCTCGCCGTACATCCACACGTACTCATCCGCGGCCCGCAGGGCGTCGGCGGTGTTCTGCCGCAGCCGCTCGACACGAGGACCGCCCTTCCCGTCAATGTACCACGGTGAGGTCGGCGGGTTCACATGCGCATCGAGGTAGATGCCGAAGCTGACCTGGACCTGCGCGCGGTACTTCGGCCGGTTCTCGGGCGACACCAGTGACTGGCAATCACCCTTGATCAGCACGGCGGCGCTCAGGAACTCTGCGATGCTGTTGTAGCGGTACGCGCTCTCGCAGCCGTCCACCAGTACCAGTTGCGGGGGGATAACGTCGAGCCAGCCGTCGATGAACGGCGCATAGAGGCCGTAGCCGGAGCCGGCAAGCGCAGCCACGGCATCCGCCTGTCCGGCAGCCGGGGCATTGACGCTGTTCATGAAGTAGCAGTAGAGCACCATGTCGGGGTACTCGGCGGCGACGGCCTGCATGACCTCGCGACCGCGCTCGCGTGCTTTCTGGTAGTACTGCGCGAAGGTATGCTGTGCCCGGCCGGCCTGCGCCAGGTACTTGAACTGTGAGAACCCCTCGGTATAGGGCTCCGGGTCGAACAGCAGCCCCTTGAGGCCGCCCTGCTTGGCGATACGGGCGGCCAGGCGCCAGTGGTCGACCACCTGTCGCCACCCCGCATCATCGAACCAGTCGACGTTGCCCGGGTTGGCACCGATGCTGGCGAAGTTGTCGGTGAACCGGGTGAACTTGCAGGCACGCAGGTCGTCGATGGCGCCCTGGAACCACTCCGCCTGCCAGGGGTCGGCACTGAATGCGGGGCGCAGACCGACTGTCTTCCCGTCGGGGCGGGTGCCGTTGACGACGATGAAGGCGCCATCGAAGGGGGTCGCTTCAACCTCAGCCAGGTGCTTGCGCAGCGCGGCAGTGTCGAGGTTGTCCCAACCGGTCTCGATGAGCTTCTTGCGGGTCCACGAGGGCTGCGCGGAGAGCGATCCGGCGAGACAGAGGGTCGCGAGCAGGATTAGCAGGGGGCGGTGTGTCATCGGGTGCACCTCGGAGTGGAATGGACGCGCACAGGCCTCCGTCCCGCCACCGGTACCTGGCGCGAGCGGGGGCAGTGGGCACTTCTCGCCCCACCCCGGTTCGTCCTGCTTCGCGTGCATGCGGTCGCGGTCCGCGCTCGCGGGGTCCGGGGGCAGCGCCCCTGGGACGTGGTCCGTTGCCGGTCGGCCGTGGCGTACGGCAGGAACTGACACCCGGAGAGGGAACAGTAGTGTAGGCACAGGCCCGGCGATGCAGACTGGGAGGGATCAGAGCGAAGTGGAACACCGTCTCGACCAGCGGCCACGCGCCGCGGCGGACACGCACGGCAGCCAGTTGACGGTCGAGGCCCGCGACTTCGGCCCGATCATCAGCGCGCAGGTGTGTCTCCGCCCGCTGACCATTCTGATCGGCCCCAACAACTCGGGAAAGTCGTATGCCGCCGTGCTCTGTCGGGCACTGCTCCGGCCCCCCCGTCACGCGCCAGCACGCGCCGGTGCCTTCTGGGGGCATGAGGCCCCCGGGCAGGATGAAGCCGTGAGCGCCATCGTGGGACGCATTGCCGGTGCGCTGCGCCGCGGCGAGGAGTACACACTGACCGCCGATGAGGGCACGCAGCTCCTGGCGACGGTGCTGCACGGGGCCTACCCCAGACGGCTGGAGGCGGAGCTTGAGCGCTCGTTCGGCTCCCCACTCGCGGACCTGCGACGGATCGGGAAAGCATCCTTCAGCCTGGGCCTCACCGGGCGGCGCTGGGGCACCAGGCTCGCGTGGCGCCGCGGGTCCCTGACCGTCTCCGAGCACAGGCCACTCGGGGTGGATATCCGTTTCCGGGCCGCGCCAGTCGCGGCACCAGGCTATTCGCTCGTGCAGGGCGACAGACACCTGACCGTTGCCCTGGACGCCGCGCTTGTTGCGCCGGAGCAAGCTGCCGCACTGGGGCTAGCCCTCGCCCGAGCGACGCAGGACATCGTGGCGGGGGTACCGGAGGACGCCCTCCCCCGCGAGTGTCACTATCTCCCCGCGGCACGATCGGGCCTGCTCGAGGCCCACAAGGTCCTCGTCGCCAGCATACTCAGAGAGCTGCCCTATGCCGGCACACGCGACCTTGCCATCCCCCGCATGTCGGGCGTCGTCTCAGACTTCATTGCCTCGATGATCGACCTGCCCCGCGATGAGACTGCCCTCTACAACCTCACCCGGGGGTATGAAGAGCGACTCGTCAGCGGCGAGATCACGCTGCCCATTCCCGAAGTCCCGAATGGCACCTACCCCGAGATCCTCTATGGGTTCGCAGGTACACAGATCCCTCTGCACCGGGCGTCATCGACAGTCTCGGAGCTGGCCCCGCTGTTCCTCTACCTCAAGTACCTCGTCAATCCCGGCGATGTGCTCATCATCGAGGAGCCGGAAGCCCACCTGCACCCCGCGAACCAACGCTTGCTGGCCGAGCTCCTGGTGCAGTTGGTCAGACACGGCCTCAGCCTCCTCCTGACGACGCACAGCGAGTTCCTGCTGGAGCAGCTTAGCACATTCGTGCGGCTCGGTGCCGTGTCCCCGGCGGAGCGCAAGACGGTCTACGGCCGTGGCGCGGATGAGTACCTTCAGGCGGATGAGGTGAGTGTGCACACCTTCGCGATGGACCGGCGGGGTCGAGGGCACACCACCACTGCGGTACCGGTAACGGCAGAGGACGGGATCCCCCAGGATGAGTTCGTGAGGGTCCACGAGGTCATGTACGAGGAGAGCTATCGCATCCACCTGGGAGCTGGCGATGACAGATAGGACCCACGCAGCGACCGCGATCGAGCACGTCAGGGCCAACTACCGGGCGGCGATCATCCCCCGCTGCGAGGAGCGTGGCTGCAAGCTGGGTCTGGGCTCGATGCCCGCACACGTCACGCTCAAGGGGGAGAGCCTGCGTGGCGATCGGCGGATGTGCGACTGCATCGTCATCGCCGCACACGGGACCTCCCTCACCATCACGCTGGTTGAGCTGAAGAGCAAGACAGCGCACGCCAGAGAGGTATGCGAGAAGCTGGAGAAC
Organism: uncultured Armatimonadia bacterium; assembly: GCA_964542355.1. Taxonomy (GTDB): domain Bacteria; phylum Armatimonadota; class Zipacnadia; order Zipacnadales; family JABUFB01; genus CAZIWQ01. Next base: position 1,521 of record CAZIWQ010000178.1, on the reverse strand, counting down.
GGCACGCGAGCCGCACTCGACCTACTCCATGAGTGCGGCTGCTCCCCGTCGCGGCTCTACCATCTGGCACTCGCCAAGCGCTGGGACGCCTCGGAGCTTGCGGTCGTGAGCAAGGCACGGCTCCGTGTGTACGGGCGTACGTACGGGGTCCTGGCCAAGCGTTGTGGCGCGTCCCTGCACGCAGTCGTGCGGTGAGGGCCGTTCCCGGCACTCACGTGCGGAGTTCCGGCCGGGATCCGCACAGGTTCGCGGGACCGGGGCCGGTGGCCCCGGCGGGGCGCAAAGGCAGAGCCCCTGGGTCGTTGCCCGTCGCCCGTCGGCCGCTGCCCGGCCGCGGCGACGTTAGCCGAGCTCAAACGTGGTGATGCCGAAGATGCGCTCCAGGGGTAAGGCCGGTGCCGGCCCGCGGTAGATGCGGCCGGTGGCGAACACCTGTGTCATGCCATGGCGGGTGACGAGGTCCTGCGCCGCATCATTCGGAAGTGGGATGTCGAGGAAGATCGGCTGCCCCGGTGCGTGGGCGGCCAGCGCACGGAACAGGAGGTCGGCCGCCGCGGGGTCATCGGCGAACAGCGGCCCGATCTTGGAGCCCTGGCCGCAGGTACGCACCACTCCGTAGCCAACCATCCGCCCCCTGTTGCGGACGGCATACGCCGCGCCCCCCGGCGGCACGATCCAGCGTGAGAGGAACTCCGCCCGCGGTGCCGGGAAGAGCTGCCGGTCGTAGGCGATCAGGTCAGCCCGCGGCACCGCGCCCAGGTCCACGACCCCCTGCGGCCGCCCGCCGCCGCCGCGCCCCTCGTAGCGGGCGTTCCGGTATGCAAGCCGGAAGCCAATCCGCTGGTACACGTCGAGACGCTCGACGACACCGTCGGCGCCGATGGTGCGGTCGCCGAGAGCGCGCAGCGCCCGACGGGCCAGGAGCATGCCCGGCGACCGGCCCCGGAAGGCTGGAGCGACGACATACAGTCCGATGAAGCCGAAGCTGTTGTCGTAGGCGACTGCCGCGATGCAGCCTGCCACCTGGCCGTGGGTCTCGCAGACGAAGAACCCGTGGGGATCGGCGGCCCAGAAGGGCTCGGCATCATGGAGGCCGGGGTTCCAGCCTTCCTCCGCGGCCCAGCGCAGGGCCAGCGGCAGCTCGTCACGGCTCATCGGGCGGACGCGGAAGCGACCTTCCGGAAGGGGCATCGCGGGGATCATCTCACTTGCGGGTGGGATCGGGACCAAGACCCCCGCGCAACGGCTACCTGTGACTGGGTCGCCAGTGCCCTGTCAGTCGTCCTTCGCCGGGTGCGGAGGTCGTCTTGTGTATCGGCTGACTCCGCCCGACCATGAACCATCAGTGCGCGTAGGCGAGGAGGAACCGGCTGCTCGCAGCACGAATGCCTCTCGGGTGCCGGGAGAGATGGTGACGGCGCGCCATCCCGCGCATGCGGGACGCGGCCGGCGAGTGGCAAGCCTCACCGCGTCGCCGTGTCCGCAGGCCACTCGTGCGCGGCACACAGCACCCCCCTCAGA
>CAZIWQ010000177.1:0-9437 GCA_964542355.1 uncultured Armatimonadia bacterium | reverse complement strand
AGGCAGGGGCTGGGTAGGTACGCCCGACACTCTTGTCGGGCGGGGAACGAGCCGCAGATGTCGCGTCGGCCGACCGTCTCGGTCGGCGGGGAGGCGTGTCGAGCGGGACGCTCGACCTACGCGGCGACCGCCTGCGGTCAGTCCGCGCCCAGTCCACGGCCCCCGCGCCCGGTGGAGGGGAACAGCCAAGTTGCGCATCCTGAGGGAGCGTCGCCTGTCACCATGAGTGTGCCGACGGTGGGTTCATCCCATGCTACAGGCAGCCCGGCGGACATCCGCCAGGTTCCCGCCGATGCTGCGGTGCGCAGCGCGATCCGGCTGGCCGCGCCGGAGCTGGTGGTGGCGCTGGAGCCATCGACGCCGCCCGCGCGCGAGACGCTGGAGGTGGTCGGCGGCGAGTTGCTCGGGCGGCTGGAGTTGCCTCCTGACTTCCTCGGCTTTGCCATGGTGGCGGTGGATAATGCCTTCTGGGCGCCGCAGTTCCGGGCCATCCCGTGCGACCGCCGCCTGCTGCTGTTGCCCCGCTGCCTGAGCAGCTCCACCTCCTGCCGTGGCCACCAGGAGGGTGATCGGCTGCTGTGCGCCGGCTGCCAGGCCTGCGGCATCGCGGCGGTGAAGCGCGCCGCCGAGACCCTCGGCTATCAGGTCATTGTCGCCGAGGGCACCTCGGGCGTGGTGGCCAGGGTCCTGGAGGGCGCAGCCGACGCCGTGCTGGGTGTCGCCTGCCTCGAGTCGCTCGAGAAGTCCTTTGACCGCATCGCCGACCTGGGTGTGCCCCATCAGGCCATCCCGCTCTTGACCAACGGCTGCAAGGATACGGTTGCCGACTGGGACGTGCTGCACTCCGCCCTGGGGCTGTGCGAGCACCCGGTGGCGGGCACGACGCGGACCTATCTCCCCCTGCTGCGCGAGACGCGGCGCATCTTCTCCCCACACTCGCTGACCGCATTGCTCGACGGCACGGACGGGGGCGGGCCGGTGGGGAGCACCCACACCGCGGCCCGGGAGTGGCTGCAGCAGGGCGGCAAGCGCCTGCGCCCGTTCGTGACCGTTGCCGCCTACGCGGTGGCACGCCACGGCCGCCAGGTGCTGGCACCGACGTGTGACGTCGCCAGCCTGCTCTCACCGGCCGTCAGCCGGCTGGCCGTGGCGATCGAGGCCCTCCACAAGGCCTCCCTCGTCCATGATGACATCGAGGACCAGGACGTGTGGCGTTACGGGCAGCCTGCCCTGCACTGTACCTACGGGGTCGAGGCCGCGATCAACATCGGCGACTACCTCGTCGGCCTGGGCTACCATCTGATCGCCAGTCAGGGCGACGAGCTGGGGGCCGAGTGCATCGCCGACATCCTCCGCCACCTGTCCGCGGCCCATCTGCAGCTCTGCCGCGGCCAGGGCGCGGAGTTGATGTGGGATCGGGACTGCGCGCGCGCGCCAACTCCCCTCGATGCGCTGCAGATCGGCGCGCTCAAGACGGCACCGGCGTTTGAGGTGGCCCTGTATGCCGGGCTGCGCGCCGCAGGGGTCGCGATCGACGAGAGCATCCTCCGCCGCTACTCGACCCACGTGGGGGAGGCGTACCAGGTCCTCAACGATCTGGCGGACTGGGACGAGGAGACGGAGCACAAGGGCTCCGGGGGGTGCGACGTGGGAGTGTGCCGCCCGACCATCCTGCGGGCGTTCGCGCTGGAAGCGGACGCGGAGGGTCAACTTGCCGCGGCGCTGATCGCGGCCGCGCAGCCGTCGGCCCCGCCTGCTGCCGTGGACCGTGTCGGCGAGTTGTACCGCAGCCTCGGGGCCTTCGCCAGGGCCGAGAGCCTCTACGACCGCCTGCGCGAGCGCGCGCTCAACCTCGCGAGCGAGATCGGTGACACCGCCCTGCAGGAGCTGATGGGGTTCCTCGTGCGGACGATCCTGCCCGTGCGGCGCGCCGGCAGGGCTGAGCCGAGGTGAGCGGCCCTCACCTGGAGCTCCTGGATGGTCTGCTGGGTCCGGGGGTGGCGGGGCTGAGCGAGACGTTCCGGCACTCCCAGGAGCAGTACGTCGTAGGGCGGCAGTGTCCCGACGGCGGCTTCCCCGGCCGGCAGGGCGGGGCCGACCCGTACTATACCGACTTTGCCGTGCGGACCCTCGATCTGGTGGGCTTGCCCGCGCCGACGGCCCACCGTGTCGCCGGCTACCTCGCGAACCTCCCCCCTCCGCGCGATGTGCTGGAATGCTTCGGTGCCCTGAACTGCGCCCGCCTGCTGGCGCGTCACGGGGTCGCGGTCGCCGTAGACCGCGAGGGCGTCGCGCGCGTCGTGGCGAGCCAAGCGGCGAGTGGCGGCGGGCTCGCGCGCCCCGGACAGAGCACGGTGAGTGCGTACCACACCTTCCTGGGGGCGCTGTGCTGTCAACTGGCGGAGCTCGCGAGTCCCGCGGTGGCGGCAGCGGGGGCCGCGGTATCCGGCCTGCAGACGGCGGAGGGGGGCTTTGCGGAGCAGCCCGGCGAGGGCCACGCCCAGACCAATGCCACCGCGGCGGCGGTTGGCCTCCTGCTGCTGTGCGACGCCCTCACCGCGGAGCAGGCGGCGGCGGCCTCCGCGTTCCTCATCCCGATGCAGGCCGCCGACGGGGGGCTCCGCGCCCACGCCCGGGCGCCCGGGGGGGACCTGCTAGCCACGTTCACCGGTCTGGTGACCCTGGCGCTGATCGACGACGTGTGCCGGCTCGACCTCCCCCTGCTCGCCCGCTTCGTCCGTGCGGTGGCCGAGGCCGAGGGCGGGTTCCGGGCGTGGCCGGGGGACCACGGGGCGGATGTCGAATACACCTACTACGGGATCGGCTGTCTGGCGCTCCTGCGGGTGGTTCGTGACACGTCACGCTGAGGTCGAGTTCCCATGCGCATCGTGCATATCGCCGCCGGTGCCGGACAGATGTACTGCGGGGCCTGCGCCCGTGATCTCGGGCTGGTGCGCGGCCTGATCGCCCGCGGGCACGATGTCCAGATCGTCCCGGTGTATACCCCGCTGCGGATGGACGGGGAGGAGTCGCTGCGCGTGGAACCGGTGTTCCTCGGCGGCATCAACGCCTACCTGCAGCAGAAGTACCCTCTGCTCCAGCGGACCCCCGCGTTCCTCGATCGATTGCTCGACAGCCCCGCGCTGCTGCGCCTGGTGTCACGGTTCGCGATCAGCACCCGTCCCTCCGAGCTCGGCGCGATGACGTCGTCGGTGCTGGCGGGAAGCGACGGCCACCAGCGCAAGGAGCTGCAGCGCCTGGTCGACTACCTGTTCGACCAGGGCCCCCCCGCGGTGGTTGTGATCACCAACAGCCTGCTGTCGGGTCTGGCGCCGGAGTTGAAGCGGCAGCTTGCGGTGCCGATCGTGTGCGGGCTGCAGGGCGAGGACGGGTTCATCGAGGCGTTCGCGCCCGCGCATGCTGCGCAGGCGCGCGAGCTGCTCGGCCGCAACGCCCGGTCGATCGACGTGTTCACCGCCCCCTCGGAGACCTACGCGCGGCACATGGAGGGATGGCTGGGGCTGCCCCGGGAGAGCGTGCGCGTCGTGCGGACGCCGCTCGCAGTCGACCTGTACCGCGCGGGGCGGCGCCCCGCCGACCAGCCGTTCACGGTCGGCTACCTATCGGTGATCACCCCGACGAAGGGTCTCGACCTGCTGGTGGCGGCGTGGCGGCACCTGGCTGCTGCCTCGCCGGTGCCGGTCCGGCTGCGAGTGGCCGGGCGGGTGCTTGACAGGAGGTACTGGCACGCCGTGCGACGCACTCTTCGTCAGTCCCTGGCGGACGGGAGCTGCGAGGTTCTCGGCGAGCTCGACTTCCAAGAGAAGCTGGACTTCCTGCACAGTCTGAGCGTGCTGTGCGTGCCGAGCCGGCATCCGGAGACGCGCGGGATGGTTGCGATGGAGGCCATCGCGGCCGGGGTGCCGGTGCTCGCGCCCGATCAGGGCATCTTCCCCGAGCTGCTCGGGCGCGTCGGAGGCGGGTGGCTGTTTCCCCCCGGTGACGTGACCGCGCTGGGCGCGCGCCTCGGCGGTCTCGCGGGTGACCCGACGCAGGCCGACCTCCTGGGCCGTGACGGGGCACAGGCCCTGGGCAGGTACTATAGCCCAGAGCTGGCGGCCGATGAGATGCTCGCGGTGCTGGGAGAGGCAACCCGTGCCCGGCCGTGACGGGGCCCCGCTCCGTTGCCCTCCTGACGATGACCGCGGGAGCCGCGCCTCTCAGGCGACGTCATCCTGAGGAGCGCATGCGGCTTCGCAGAAGCCGCAGCGACGAAGGATCTCGTTCCGCCCACGGGCGTCTTCGCATGGGGCAGATCCTTCGCCAGAAGACCGCGCAGCGGTCTGGGCTCAGGATGACATTGCCGCCGGACGGCGCGCAAGGCCCCGGCGGCGGGACCGTCGGCCGCCACGGGCGCAGCCCTACTTCACCGTCAGGCGGGCGGTCGTTGCCTGGTTCGTGAACAACTCAGTCGCGCTGATCTCGACCTCGCCCCGCGGGTCGTTGAAGGCAATCGGTAGATCGAGCTCCTGCGGCCGCTCGCCGACAACGAGATTGCGACTCAGCCACTCCAGCTCCGCGCCCTGCGCCTGCGCCCGGATGCGCACGGCCTGGAGACCCTCGGCACCCGGAACGCTGACCGCGACCTTCGCGACTGCGCCGGGTGCCACCGTCGCCTGACTGAGACGCACTTCCGGCCGGGGTGCCGGCCGCGTCGTGAGGGCGAAGAAGCTCGCCCGGCTCGGCAAGAGTGTCGTCGTGAAGCTGCGACTGGCACCCACCGCCTTGCGGTTGCGCAGGTCATAGATGCTGCAGACTGCGGGGAGGGTCACCGTTGCCTCCTCCGCGCGGCCCGCCTCACGGAACAGGGAGATGATCTGGATCGCCCCGTCCTGCCAGCGCGTGACCTCCAGCCCCCGCGTGCGCTTGCCGGCGGCGTCGGTGACGCGCAGCGCCGGCGCGACCCCCGCGCCCGCAAACAGCCCCGCGGCCACTGCTTCGGCCTCCGGCGGGACCTCCTGGCCCTGCAGCCGGGGGAAGCTCGCGAGGTCGAAGTTCAGCAGGATCGCCGTGCCCTTGCCGACCTTGCGGACAATGCCCACCGGCGTCCCGTCGACGCGTCCCCACGCCTCCGCGTCCTTCAGCCGCACACTCGGGTCGACCTTGAGCTTGTAGCCGCCCGGCTCCACCGTCCCGAGCTTGCCCGCCGCCGAGGCCTCGCGCTCGATGCCGAACAGGTCGTCCAGGACGCCCTTGCCGCGTGGCTTGCAGTGCTCGTCATACAGCCCCGGGCGCACATCGGCCACCAGCGTCCCGCCCTGTGCCACGAACTTGCGCATCAACTCCGCCTCGGCATCCCCGATGGCCTCCGCCCGTGGCAGAATCAGCAGTCGACACTTGCCCGGGTCGAACTCGCCCAGCCGCAGCATGCGGTCAGTCACATAGCGGAACTGTAGCCGCGACTCCCGCACCAGGCTGTGGGCCGCGGTGTGCGACGCTTCATAGCCGGCGAACGTCGCACCCTCCTCCAGCTTGTGTGCAAACACCGACGGGTAGGAGTAGAGCATCGCCACCCCATCGTCCTGCATCTCCGACTTGAGCAAGAGATCGCCCAGACCGTCGCGCATGACCTGGGTGTCCTTGAGGATCTCCGCCACCGCGGGATACGGACGCAGATCGGGAGCGAGCCAGCCGTGGAAGGCGCCGATGCAGTCCCACCGCCACCACCACACCGCGTCCATGCCACGCGTCACCATCCGCCAGTACTTCTGCAAGAGCGAGTCGGCGTCTTTCGTGTAGCCCATCCAGTTGGCGCGCGGGAGCTCGCGCGGAGCGATGGACCGCACCACCTCATCGGCCGTCCCCGGGTACGGCGACCAGAACTTGAGGCTGCGCACGATCAGGTCCAGATCGTCACCCCCGGCGAAGGTGCCGGCGCCCTCGAACCCCGTCTTCGCCTGCGGGTCGATGGTATCGTAGGCACTGCCGTGCCTGACGCAGAACTTGACGTAGTTGTATGACTTGAATGCCTGGCGGTCGAACCAGCGGGGGTAGTTCTTATCCCGCAGCGAGACCGCCTCCTCGCTGTCATCCTCTTTGGCGAGCCCAGCCTTGTCCCACTCGGCGAACGCCGTGCCCCATGACTTGTTGAGCGCCTCGAGGCTCCCATACACCTCGCGCAGGTACTCCCGGTACGCTCGCGCGCAGTGGGGCGACAGGCAGGCACCCAGTGTCTCGTTCTCGTCGCCGAGCGAATACACGAACACCCCGTGCTGGCGCGAGGGCACATACTTCTCGGCAAGCGCCGTCACGTGCTTGGTCACCGCCGCCTCGTCGTTCCAGCAGAATGGCTTCATGATGCCATTGGCATCGCGGCTGCTGAGCACACGCGTAGTGTACGGCACCCACGCGACGTCGTAGGCGGCGAGGAACACGGGGGGGTTGCCGCCGGAGAGCTGCAGCGTCACCGCGTGCTGCGCGAGACTTGCCTCAGCGTACGGCGCCAGCGTCCCGCGTGGCACGTCCCACATCAGGAAGTTGAACTGCCCGCGACTGCGGCGGGTGACGCGGAAGTACTTGGAGGCGCGCGCCGCCTCCTGCTCACCCCTGAGCAGCCGGGCCTCAACCGTCACGAGCATCGGCATCCATTGCGGGATCGCGAAGTCGAACTCGACGGGATCGTTGGTGGCCACGAGGTCGCGCCGCGCCAACTCGCGGCGACGACGGTCGAGCAGGCTCACCCGCAGCTTCTCCGCCGGCAGCGGCGGCCCCGCGAGCGTGACCGCCCCGGCGATGTGGTCGCCCACCTCGCCCCACTCCTGATACAGCTTCACCTCCGCCACCTTGCGGCTACTCGTCACCGCGAACGGCACCGTCGCCCATGCCTCGACCCCGGCCGCACTGATGACCCGGGCGTCGGCGTGGTACGCGCCGTCCGGCAGTGCCGGGATCGTCAGCGCCACCGGCGTGCCAACTACCAGCGGGACCCGCGGGAAGGCAACCGGTGCGTCGGCCGGCCGCCGCACACACACCTCCAGCACGGGCTTGTCCCCCACCAGCGTGCCGGCGGAGGTGACCGTCAGCCCCGCCCGCTCCTGGTTGGCCGCGATCTCACCCGCCGGGACACTGAGCTCCAGCGCGAGCCTTGGCGCCTTGCCCGCCGCCCACAGCACGGCGCGTCCCAGTCGCTCCTGCCACCAATCGTAGTCGGCTTCCCACCCCTCGTAGTAGTCGATGTTCGGTCGGTCGGGGAGACGAATGCCGCGCCCGTGACCGATGGTGAAGGCCTCTCCCACCGGCCCGCGCGCCAGGAACCCGGGGACCGGCTGCAGCCGGTTCTTGTCCTGCAACACGCGCTTGTCGGTGACGCCCATCATTACCAGCCCGCTGCCGTTGACGACCGCGGCGAGCAGCTTGTACTGCTGTTCGGCGGAGAACTTGTCGAGCGCCACTCCCATGAGCACATAGCAGTCCCACTTCTCCTGCAGCAGGTTGAGCATCCGCCGCTCGCCGGTCTCGTCGCCATGCCAGTGCGTCTTGGGGCTATCGACGATCCTGGCGTAGAACGCCGCCTTCGCCTCAATGTCGAAGCGCTGCATCAGCTCCACGCACTCACGCGGGACGGTGCCATGCCCGGTCGTGACGAACAAGACGCGTGTCTTGCCGCCGGCGTAGGGCTGTCCCCAGTCGGTGTGGGGGGTCACGAAGTCCAGCGTGAGGGCGTGATCGACCTCCAACTCCTCCATGCTCTGACAGCGCGCCATCACCCCGCAGGCAACCAGTAGCAGACCGGTGATCGCCACGGACAAGCTAGCTCTTCGCATCAGGACTCCCTCCGAACACCTTGGCATTTGGTCCCGCGAGGCGGGAGCACTTGGCACCTGGTCCCGCGAGGCGGGAGCACGTGGACACCGACGGGGGACGCATTCAGCCTCCCGCGGTCGTCGTGCCGTCTCCCCGCCGTTGCCGAATGCCACATGCCGCATGCCCAATGCCGCCGTTCCCCCCCCTCACATCTCCGAGACCAGCTCGGCGAGCTTGATCTCCCACATGAAGTCGTAGTACTTGTCGACGGAGGCCAACAGCTTCTCCTCGGCCTCAATCCCCGGGTTCGCCAAACCACCTTCGAGGGCTGGCGCGTACTGCTCAAGCCAGGTCTTGATCTGCCCGATCTTGTCCTTGAGCGCCTCGCGGGCCACCTCGGACTTGAGGGCGCGCTCGACCTCGGCACGCACGGCGGTGATGTCAAACCCTTTGACCGCGGCGGGCGTGAAATCCAGCCCGGCCAACTCGGCACGCACGGTCTCGGCGCCCTCCTGCATCCGCTTGAGCGCCTGTGCGTTCGTCTTCCCCTTGAAATCCCAGAACGCCAGGTGAATGCGCCGCGCCTGCGGCGGGTAGGTGAGCCGGGTCTCCACCGAGTAGCCACCGGGGGCGAAGGTGATCGCGGACGGTTCGTCCGGCAGGAACAGGAGGCCGCACGGCCCCTCCCCCTCGCCCTTGGCCACATCGAAGATCCCGTCATAGTAGACGGCGGCCCAGTTGTCTTTGGCCGGGAGCGTCACCGTCTGCCCCTGCTGCACCAGCGTGGTCGGGGTCTGGATGCGTCGCGCGCCATCGCGCTTGTTCCAGGAGGTGAAGTAGCTGGGGTAGCAGCGAAGCTGCAGGGCGATGGACTTGATCTCCTGCTTGGGCTCCAGCGCCAGCTCGCAGTAGAGGTTGTCGTGGTCGGGCAGTCCGAGGAAGCGGGCGCGAACGTTGGCAATCTCGTTGTGCCAGACGAGGTCCAGGATGGCGCGGTCGCCGCGCTCCGCAACCGCCATGCTGCTCACCGGCGTCTCGCCAATGTCCTTGCCATTGAGCGCAATGAACATGAAGCCACTGTGGTACCAGTTGCACGACGAAGGCCGGGGCATGCCGAGATAGCCCTCGAGCGGGACAACCTTGCCCTCGTGCGCCTTGTCCACGCACGACCCGTTGCTGATCGCATAGGTCTGCTGGCCCAGGTTGAAGACCGCATCCTGGCTGCGGTACTGGTGACCCTTGTGCTGCGGGGAGTCGAGGGTGCGTTCCTGTGGCCGGTTGAGGGTTACCTCCGCCTGCGGCTTAGCGTCCTGGGCAGCGACGACGGATAGGGCCAGTGGCAAGAGCCCGGCCACCAGTGTGAGCACGCGGCAGGTGAGACGCAGCATGAGAGAGCCTCCCCAGCGACGATGGTATGGGCAGCCTCGCCACGGGCAATCGCCGTGAGGGAGGATATTCGCCCGGCGGGCGGGCGCGACCTGCCGCGCTCGCGCCCGCCAGGGGGCCGGCTGCCAGCAGTGTGGCCCGCCGCCGGACGCAACCCGGACCGCGGTGTCGTTGCCAGGGGTCTGGCCGAAAGGGCCACCTCCGGCCGGCCCCCGAGGCGTAGCGGCCGGCGGAGTGCCCTCCAGAGC
>CAZIWQ010000176.1:0-9460 GCA_964542355.1 uncultured Armatimonadia bacterium | reverse complement strand
GTCGCATCCATGAGCTGCGCGATGGTGGGCCGGCGCAGCGCCGTGAAGCTCTTGGCCCGGGACTTGGCCTCCGCCATCGCCTCCGGGCCCCCCGCCGCCGCGAGGAGGGTACCGTCGTCCAGGAACGCGCTGCTGCCCGAGGAGCCCGCGAACTGGCGCTCCACCTCCAGGGTCACGCTCATGCTGAAGAACAGGATCTCGATCTCCACCGTCAGGCGCGCCACACCCCACACCCGGTTGCCCGCCTCCTCGTAGGTGAGCCCCAGGTAGAACTCGGCCGAGATCGTGATGATGCCGAGCACCGACAGGTGGCCCCCACAGCGCACATAGCCCGTCAGGCTGATCGAGTCCTCGTACTTGAAGTAGATGCCCGCCATCAGGTAGGCCCCGCCGCTGGCAACCCCGATGTCGAAGGCGAAGTTGCCGCCGAACTCCAGCGAGGCCTCGATGAGCCGGATCTTGTCGGGCTGCAGCTCGATGGCGAAGAACCCCCCGCCACCGAACATGCTCACCGAGATCATGAAGGGGTTGGCGCGCTCGGAGAAGGCAAACCGCAGCACCAGCGGGTCATTCACGAACGACAGGCTGAGCGAGGCGGCGAGGGTGACATTCTGGATGCTCATCACGCCGCAGCCCACGCCGGGCAGCGCGATACTGAAGCCGGCGGTGACCCCCGTGGGCAGGATGTCGATGGCCAATCCGCCGAGGGCGTCGCTCTTGAGGAGGTCCTTGAGCTCGTTGACAAACTGCAGCGCCCCGCCGAACTCCACGTTCGTGATGTCCACGTCGACGTCGGACTTCTGCCCGCTGTGGGCATAGAAGCGGGCCTTGCGGAACTCGACGGTGATGAGCCCGAAGAGGGTGAGGGCGAAGTCCTGGAGCAGCGCGTCACACTCGTACAGGGGGGGCTGTGCCGTCGGCCCGGGGAGCAGCGGTGTCTCGACCCGGGTCTTGAGGTTGAAGGTGGCGGCGCCACCCTGGGTGAGGAACACGCCGGCATCGGACAGCCTGGGGCTCCACTCGAACCGGGCGATGACGCGCTCGGGGATCCCCATGCTGTTCTTCTGGGTCTCGATGGTGAGGCCCGGGACCTGCCCGAGCCCGAGCCCCGTGGCGATGATGGAGACGAGGTCGACGCAGCCGAACAGCTCGGGCATCATCCCGTTGAAGAAGTCGGCCGGGTCGAAGCCGCCCTGGGCCAGGTTCGCGAGCTGCCCCCCGACGGGCCCGAACTGGCGGGACAGGCCGCTGATCTGCAGGTCGGGAGAGACCATGCCGCCCGACTTGTCCGTCGGGAACAGCAGGCCCTGTTTCGCCGCGTTCCCCGCCGTGTCCACCAGCTTGAGGAACACCTGGCCCGCATTCTGCGCGGCGTCCCAGGCGGAGTCGACGAAGGCCGAGTCGAGCGCGACCCGCACCGGCAAGTCCTGCCCCAGCATCTGGGTGATGGCCGGCACACGGACCTGTGCCTGCTCCATCGTCGGGTAGAACATGCCCTGGTCCTGCTGCTGGTACTCCTGGTTGACCGTCTCGCCGGGGAGGATGAGCGTCATTACTCTGGCGGAGCCGGAGGTCACCTTCGGCTGCCCGGGGTACTCGGCCCCGAACCGCATCTGCGCCGTCTCGAAGCTGGTGTCGCCGGCCTTCTGCTCGTCGGCGAGCGCCACTTTCTGCCCCTGCATGTCGCGCTCGCGCAGCTCGACGGGAGCATCGGCATTGTAGTACCGGCAGGCCTCAGCCATCCGTGCCTGCTTGTACGCCACCCCGGCATCGATGAAGATCAGTGGCGTGGTAAACTCGGTGCGCTGGCCCTCGGCGTCTTCACCGATCAGGTGGAACTCGAACTCCTTGCCGCCGACTCGGGGCCAGAAGGCGTCCTGGGCCGTCGCGCTCACGTTCCCGACCTTCGACTGCGTCGGGTCGTCGAGGTTCGGCGTCACCCGTGTGGTGATCGTCACCTTGCGGAAGGGGAAGGCCCGGCCGGAATTGGGCTGCTGGTAGGCCGGGTAGCTCTTCTCGGGCTGACGGATCACGATGAAGTAGCGCTGCCGCAGATATGCGATGGAGCCGCTGGTGGTGTCCTCGAACTTGCGCTCGGTGACCTTGACCAGGACCGCGGCATGCCCGAAGGGGAACAGATAGCCCTTGTAGACTACGCGCACGTACTGGTCGCGTCCCATGGTGGCGATGTGCCGCCACTCCTCCAGCGAGATGTCGCTGCCGAGTGGCATGGCGGCCGCGTAGCGCACGTTCAGCCAGGCGCCGAGGGAGGTGAGCATCATCCGGTCGACATCAATGGCTCGCTCTTCGCAGTCCGCGATGGCCTCGAAGTCCGATGTCAACGTGACGACATCGGAGCGGTCGCGTTGGTTGAGCGACATGAGGAAGGGAGTCGGCGGGTCGGGGATGGCGGGGCGCTGCTCGCGCCAGTCGGGCGACCAGATGGCCCTGACGGTGCGGTAGTACCCGGCCGGGTCGGGTTGGGCGTACACCTTGACGACCCGGGTGACCCCGTCCGCGACCTCATAGACGTACTGCTTGTCGTAGATCCGCCCGCCGGTGATGCGGACCCCCAGCCGGGTGTGCCACAGCTCCACCCGGCCATTGCGGTTCACGGGGCTGAGAGCGTGGACCCAACCCTCGCCGGTGTGGGGTGAGAGGATCAGGTGGTACGGGGCCTCGATGGCGGTCTGCAGCGGCCCGGGCTCCGCGGGCCGGGGGGTGCCGCGGATGGCTTCAAGGATGCCGAAGGCCGGGGTGATCATGTGGGTGTCGGGTGCGCTGAGCCGCAGCCCGGCCCCGAGGACCACCACGTCCGCCCGCGGGGTCGCGCGGTCCGCGCGAGTGACGTCGGTGCGCGGGGTCACCGTCGTCGTGGCGTCGGCACGAGTGGCGTCGCTGCGCCGGGTCGCCGGAGTCGTGGCGCCTGCGCGAGTGACGTCGGTCCGGGCCGTGACCGGCTGCCGCACCTCGGGACGAACCCGGATCCCTCCGGTGGTCGCCCTGGGCGGCTCGACAGGGACCACAACCTTCGGCGTCGCCTCGCCCCTGATCTCCGGCCGCATCGCGGGCGCGCGGCCGGGCGGCGGGAGCGCGTTGGGGGCCACGACCATCTCCAGCTTCGTCCAGTCCAGCAGGCTCGCCAGCGTGTAGGGGATCGCGGTGACCGTGTTGGGGATGCGGAACACGAGGCGACTGGGGCCCGCCAGGATGGCCCCGACAGCGCTGTTGGCCCCCGGAAGTTGGCTCGGACCGGCGGTGTTGTCAGCCTTCCCCTGCACCTCCGCGGCCTGCTCGAGGATCGCCTCCTCGCCCACATGCTGGGGCGGGAAGGTCACGATCATGTAGGTCGGCCGGTTGGCCTGCTGCCGCACCAGCGAAGGGGTCTTCCCCGCCTCGATCTTGAGCATCAGGTTCTTGAACTCGAACCCCAGCGACAGCAGGTCTTCGTGCCGGGTCACCTGAATCGCGAACGCGTCGAGCGGCAGGCGGGCCCCGAGATCATCCGGTCGGACGATGACCCGCCCGCCCGGCGTGGCCTTCTCCGGCGTGGGCCCGGGCTGGAACGGCTGGACCGTGGTGCCGGGCTTCCGCTCGACCCCGGTGCCGGGTCTCCGGTCGACCGGGGTGGTGGGCTTCCGCGGGACCTGTGTCGCCGGCTTCTCCTCCACGGTGGGCTGCTCCGCGGGCTTCACCTCGGGCTTGGGCACCGGCTTGCGGATGATCACCGGGGGCTTCTGCACCTGCGCGAGCTGCGTCCCGTCCCCCACCAGCTCAACCGTCCCCGCCGCTGACGCCACCGCGGGGCTCACCAGTGCCCCCGCCAGAGGAGCCGCGAAGCCTAGCAGTGCCGGCATCACCTGCAGGCGCTCGACCTGTCCGTCGCGGCTGACGAGCTCGAAGCCGCCGGCCCCACCGCCGACTTGCACCGCCAGACCAGAGGTGTGGACCCACCGCGGCCGCGCTTCGAAGTCCGCCACCAGCGCGGTCTGCGCCTGCTGGTTCTCGAAGGCCACCGCGTAGCGGGGGTTGCACAGCCCGAGCTTCACGTCCTGTCCCTCGTCGTCGGAGAGGCCGCGCCCCGGCGAGAACGCGAGGGCGGCGGCGGCCCCGGACGCCAACGCCACCAGGCCCTGCCGCAGGAAGCCGCTGTCCGCTTCCGAAGCTTCCACATGGATCACATCGAAGGCCTCGCCGGCAGCATGGAGCGTGGCTCCCCCCGGCGGCGTGACCGTGGTGTGGAGCGGCCATGGCTGCTGCCCCCGGGTGAGTGTCAGGAGACTGCGCCGGGGCCCGGGGTGCTGCAGCAGGCTCTGGGCCGTCGGGTCGAGGAGGGCAATACTGAAGCCGTCGGCCCGCAGGGATTGGGAGGTAGCTCCGAGCTCGTGCCCCAGTCCGTGGAGGCCGGCGACGCGCGGCCCGGTCACCTGCAGGCTCCAGTCGGGCCGCAGCTCGGCCTCCCCGCTGCCGGCAAGTGCGATCCGCGCCGCGCGGCCGAGCCGACATGCCGCGCCGCCGAGCCGCACCCGGGCGCGTGCGGGCTCGGCCCCACTGAGCCACCGGGCGAAGGGGACCTCCGCCTGGAAGCCGCCCAGCGCCAGCTTCATCCGCATGCGCCAGCCCACCAGGCCGCGCTGGACCTCGCACGTGAAGTCGGCTGGCAGCATTGTTCCCGGGTAACGCGCACCGGTCAGCGCGATCGTCACCTGGTCGCCACTCCGCCGGAAGTGCAGCTCGGGGGTGCCGGCGAAGTGCCGGGTGTCGATCACCCAGCGCTCTCGTCCGGCCAGCCGGAACGCGACGCGCGTGCGGCCGGCGGAGTACTCGACCGGGCCGAGGAGCTTGCCGCCCACGATCCGGGTGAGTGGCGACACGCCGGTCGCCGCGATCCCGGCCATGCCCAGGAGCTGGCGCCGTGAGACGGGGCGCTCGAGGCCGGAGGCCGCCAGCTCGGCCAAGCTGAGCGGCCCCTCCCCCGGATGCGGCAACTGCCCACCCCGGAGGGCGTCCAGATTCAGCAGGTCACGGCGCGAAGGCTCGGTGGTGGCCATCTAGCTGCCTCCTGCGACATCTGTCTCGAGCGATGCGATGCATTCGAAGCGGGGGGAAACGCGACCACACTCGCGTGGTCGGAGAGGGCAACGACAAGCGCAGACATCAAGAAGGGCGGCCACCCACACCAGTCCCGACCACCCTGCCGGTCTTCTCGCCCGGGGGTCCGGCCGAAAGGGTCACATCCGGCCGGCCCCCGAGGCGTAGCCACCGCCTGAGTACCCTCCAGAGCCATTCTGGCGTGGCTTCGCGGCCTCAGAACGACTATTCGGCCGCCCTTCTGGTGCGCCGATGCTAATGCCAAGTATACCCCCCGGGCATGGTGATCTACTCGTGGACCATCGTGCCTATTTGCGCCATACGACCGGGCGAGAAGGGCCATACGATTTGCAGAATTGATCTGTGCTTGAGGAGCCGGTTCGTGCGCGGCCACAAGCCGCGATTGGCGATCGCTGCGCCCCCCGGACGATGTCATCCTGAGGAGCCCGTGCGGATTCGCAGAAGCCGCAGCGACGGAGGATCTCGCCTCGAGCATCGGTGCCTTCGCATGGAGCAGACCCTTCGCCAGAAGACCGCGTAGCGGTCTGGGCTCAGGATGACAGTTGCCCGGGACGTCCCGGGAGCGCGGCTGCTACCTCGGCTCAATCAGGTAGGCCCGTACGGCAAACGGCTCCAGCGTATCCTTGATCTGCCCGTCGGCGAGGGCCACGCGCGCATACTCGATCTGATCCAGCGCCGTCGCCGGGAGGTTGGAGATATCTCTCAGGGTGAAGGTCACCTGCAGCGGCTCCTTGCGGTTGTTCACCGCGAGAAGCAGGTAGCTGTTGTCCGGTCGACGGCGCAGGCAGTGCGAGCAGTCCGGGACCACATCGCTCGCGACCGTTTCTCCCTTCTCTTCACCCTCCACCATTCGGACGCGCCGGGGGAGCTTGCGCAGGTAGTCCACCGTCGCCGAGTCATGGTCGCTGGTAGCCTGCTCGTCACACCACTGCCCGAGGAGCCACGGGCGCAGCCGGCTCACCTCGCGCATGACCGGATAGACGACCGCGCGCCGGTAGGCCATGCTGCAGTAGCCCAGCCGCCAGGGCAACACCCCGAGGGCGCCCTGGGTCACGGGGGCAAAGCAGGTGTAGCGCAGCTCGCGCAAGGTGGCCGCCCGCCACCGACCGGGCATGGTGTCGAAGATGCCGGGCATGTAGACGAAGCCAACACGCTTCGTGGCGCGGGCTGCGTCGGCGGCGAGGGCGGCATCCAGGACCACTTCGTAGAGCGCCCCTTGCAGCGGAGCATCCTGCTGCAGCGTCGGGTAGTGGTTGGGCACGTTCACGTCGTACAGCGGGGCCATGTCCTGGTAGGTGGTCCACCAGGCCACGATCGGCATGACATACCCGTCGGGATCGCCCGCCTTGAGTGTGTCGAAGGTCCACCCCATACCGCCGGCGATCCACTGGGCCAGGCCCTGGTCCTTCTGCTTGTCCCACTCCCGATACGCCGGATAGAGCACGTTCTCGGGCTCGTCGAAGGTGCAGTACCCGAGGGTCTGGGGATGGCCGGCGGTGATGGCAAGCATCTCCTTGAGCAGTGCCACCCGGGGTGGGATGTCGTCCGGGCGGGTGACTGTCGGCTTGTCGTTCTGGCGGCTGTAGAAGTCGACCCCGGGGAAGTAGACGGCGGCGACGTCGCTCTGGGCGGCCCACTCGGCCGCCTGCCGGATCCCGGCGGCGCGCGCGGCGACACTGGCTCTGGCGTCGAGCACACTCAGCACCGTGGTGTTGCAGCCGGCCCCGAGCCACTCCCCCAGGTCCTCATCGTCCGGCGGGTTGTAGGTGCCGATGGCAAAGAACGGCCGGCCCTGGAAGATGAGCGGCCCCCTCCCGCCGGCGTTGATGGGCGGCCGGGGGGCTCCCGGGACGGCCTCACTCAGCGTGAAGTCATCGAACCCGCCGATGGAGTAGAAGCCACCGAAGCCAACGTAGCCGGCTCCCGTGCGGCCGCCATCGATCTCCCAGTAGTCAATCACCTTGCGGTCATCCACCCACACCTGGTGACGGTCACCGGCGCAGGCGACCCGGACCCGGTGGCTGTCGGTGGGCACCCGCTTGTCCGCCACCTCGCCGGCTGCGAGGATTGAGCCGCCGTAGCGCAGGATGACGTCGCGGCTGCCGGACCAGTCGCCCGCCACCTCGACGTGGTAGGCGCCGGGTTGCCGGCCACCGGCCGCGGCGGCACTCGTCCCCGCCCGATAGCTCACGAAGGCGTGGTTGCCGCGGTCGTGCATGTAGGAGGGGCCGACAGTGAGGGAGATGACCGCATCGGCGATGGTGAGGCCCGCCACCGAGACGCCGGTATCGAAGGGAGCGACGCCCGAGGCGTAACCGACCACGAGGGCGCCCCTGGACCCGTAGATGGCGCTGTCCATCGGCACGCCGTCCTTGACGGGGGTGCGTTTGCCCCAGGCCTGGCCCCCCTCCGGCACCGTGCCCAGCACCGGGGCCGTGCCGGTGAAGCGGGTGAAGTCATCGGCCGCCAGGGGCTTGCCGGCCGTGATGTCCCGGGCGCAGGCGGCGACGGCAAGCAGGAGGGCGCAAGCCCCCCCGAGCTGCCACAGTGCTCTCATGGACTGAGCCCCCTTGGTCGGCTCGTCTCCCGGCACACCGGCGCCGGTGTGTTGCGGATACGCCTTCGCCACGACATCCCGTGGTTCCTGTTTGCTGCTGACGGGGGGAGGGTCAGCGGACGCATCACTGTCGCGGGTAACCCGTGGACCGCAGTGAGAGGACGTGAGCGGTAACGCCGATGGCGATGAGTGCCAGGACCACCCGGACCGCAAGGCTGTCCACGACGAAGATGATCGAGTAGCCGATGGTCAGCCACAGGAGCGCAATGGTGAGTATCTTTGCCCTGCGGGGCACTCCCGTCCCGCTGTGATAGGCTCTGAGGTAGCTGCCGAGCACCCGGCTTGCGAGGAGCCGCTGATAGAGCTCGGGGGAGCTGCGGAGATAGCAGGCCGCGGCCAGCAGCAAGAACGGAGTAGTAGGAAGCAGGGGGAGGAACACCCCGATGGCCCCCAGGGCGAGGAAGACCGAGCCCAACACAATGAGGGTGTACCGTTTCAGCATCATCGCCCCCCCGCGCCTACAGCGCATTGCGAGCAGCCGCCGTGCGCTCGCGCTGGCGGTGTGCGGTGGCGGAACCCGTGAGGGGGCCGCACTTCGGCGGCCCCCTCACGGGGATCGCAGACGTACCGGCGGCGAGGCCTACTGCGGCACATCGGAGAGCGGGATGCCGAGCGCGTCCGCGACGCCCTTACCATAGGCCGGATCGGCCCGGAGACAGTTGCCGATGTGGCGCACCTTGATCTCCTTCGGTGCATCCCCCATCGCACGGGCCGTGTTGCCAAACAGCGCGGCCTGCTGCTGCGGACTCATGAGACGGAAGAGCAGACCAGGCTGGGTGTAGTAGTCGTCATCCTCGCGGTGATCCCAGTGGTCGGCGGCCCCCGTCAGGCTCAGCGGCGGCTCGGCGAACTCGGGCTGCTGCTGCCACTCGCCGTAGCTGTTGGGTTCATACCCCAGTGTGCTGCCATGGTTGGCGTGCATCCGGCGCTCCGGGATCACCTCCCGGTCGAAATGGGCGAGCTTCTCAAGGGACCACACATCCTGCAGCAGCCCCGGGCCGTGCGGGCCGGCAGTCATGGTCTCCGGATATCGGCATGGCAGAAGCCCGTGCGGCAACGCTCCTCCTGCTCCGCAACCCATGCCTCCAGCCCGATCTCCTGCTGACGGCGGGCATCGGGGATCAAGTCCGGATAGGCACGGCCCAGCTCCTCGATCCGCTCGCAGGGGAAGTCGGCACAGGCCGAGCACACCTCGACCTCCCGCTCCTGCGCGCACTGGCGGACGGCACAGTCAGGGCGCCCGCACCCGCCGCGACAGCCGGGGCACGTCTTGTCATACTGGCTCAGCCGCTCCAGCGCGGCCCAGAAGTCCTTGAAGCCGGGCAGGGCGCACTCACCGAAGTGCTCCCAGCCGTCCTTTCGCATCGTCTCCCGCAGCGCGGAGGCCTGCGCGGGGATCCGGCCCATGATCGTGCACAGCGAGCAGTGCAGGCCACAGTAGGTCACGTAGCGCATGTCAGCCATCGTCTCAGCCCTCGCGAGATTGGAGTTCGGTCCCTCTTCACGGCCATTCCGGCTGCCTGGGGGCCATGTGCAGCCGGACGTTTCGACAGTTGGCCCGGCAGTCGGCCACTTGCCGTGAAGCTTCGCGAGCCACCTCCCCAACACCTGCAGAGGTGGGGGCGGAGCCTGCGGGACCACCCTGAGCCCGCGAAGCGGGAGAAGGGTTGCCGTTGGCCGTGGCCGTGGTAGGAGCGGTCCCCTGACCGCGATGGGGCGCCGCTCACCAAT
>CAZIWQ010000175.1:7759-9460 GCA_964542355.1 uncultured Armatimonadia bacterium | reverse complement strand
CGGCAGACAAGGCAGAAGGGTGGGGGGGGCGTTGCGTCTAGCTGACTCAGTCTCATTCACCTGCCAGACAAGCTGGCAGGGGTCGTTACGGAACGCACTCGCCGGCAGTGGGCAGATCGCGCGCCTGTCGGCGCTTACTTAGCGGGTGTCAGCACGAAGTGGTGCGGCCTGGGCACCGCGGCCGCCCGGATCTTCGCATCGGCGTCCCGCACCTGCCCGGCGAGCGCCTCGAGCTGCGGCTGCTGCGCGGTGGCTCCACCCTGGACGACACTGCGCGATACGCCGCGCCACTGGCCCACAAGCCCTTCCTTGGCGCTGACGAGCTGCAGGATGGAGCGGCATTGGTCGGCAACCGGACCCTTGTCCAGGGTGCCCATGTTCCATCCGGCGGCGAGGTCGGCCGCTGGCACGGTGGCCACCTTCGCGCCGTCAACGGTGATGTCGTAGCTCGCGGCCGCGAGGCCGGTGACGATCAGCCGGTACTGGCTGAGGTCGGCAATCGTGCCGGCGATCGCCACGACCGGGCGAGCGTCGTCAGGGATCGGGAAGGGGAGAGCCTCGTCGAGACGGTCGAAGCTGAGGGCGCCATCCTGGAGCCGGACGTTCTCAACCTTGCACTGCGCGGCCTCGTCGACCTTGCCCGCGGCAGCATTGATGGTGGCTGTGCTGACCAGACCGGGGGCGTTGAGGCCCGTGAGCAGCGCTGCCGCCATCGCCAGTTGGCCGGGTGGCCCGGGGTGCACGCCATCACCCATCATCGTCACCGGCTGCTTGTCGGCCTTGCTCCACACATCGAGCAACGCCCGCACGTGCTCGGCGCCCAGCATGTTCGGCTGCGCGGCGATCAGGCTGCGGAGCGTGTTGAGGCTGTTGGCGATGTTCTCCATCGGCTTGTTCTGGGCCCAGAAGCCCACCAGGGCATTGAACTGGTCGGTGAAGGGGACGCCCTCCTTGGCCGCGAGCTCCTTGAGTCCCGCGGCGAACTGCCCGAGCCGCGTGTTGTGGCCGTCGAGCCGGTCGGGCGGGCTCCCGTTGTTCACGGGGCTGGCGGTGAACAGGACGGGGCGCGCCGAAACACCGCGAATGCGGCCGATGAGAGTACCCATCCCTTCGAGGAACTTCTCGGGGGTGAAGCCCCCGGCATCGTTCATCCCAAGCTCCACGGAGACCACGGTGGGCTTCCAGCCCGCGACGTCATAGTCGAACCGCGCCAGGACCCGCGGGATGGTGTCGCCACCGACACCGGAGTTGCGGAAGCAGAAGGTGAGCTTGGGGAAGCGTGCATAGCAGAACGCCTCGAAGTAGTTCGAGTGCAGGTGCTGGGCGGTGATGCTATCGCCGACCATGACCCACGTATCGCCGTCCTTGAGGGGGAACGTGCCCTGCGCACTCGCCGCCACCGCGAGTGCTACCAGGAGCACCGCCAGGATCGCTGACCCGATCGCGCATTGACGTCGCATCATGTGTCTGCCACCTTCCGATTGGTGCTTGTGAGAGAGGTCCGACGGTCACGGGAAGATCTGATCGAAGCGCTCCAGGAGCCGATGGATCACAGCCACCAACTGGATCCCGCATGGCGGCATGTTTGGTCGCGACAGAAGGCCAAACTCGTGCTTAGCCGGGACGACCCAATCCGTCTGACCCGAATCGGTGCGCCCCTCCCATGGGTACTCAGCATTCGGGTTGTTGGCGGGGGGCATC
>CAZIWQ010000175.1:0-7749 GCA_964542355.1 uncultured Armatimonadia bacterium | reverse complement strand
TGCAGTGACAGCATCGCGGCGCGGAACTGAGGCAGCCTATCGCCGTAGCCCAACACCACTGCGCTCTGCCGGCTGGTCCTGAGGATGGCCGGCAGTCTCGAGAACGCGACGTGGGTGTGGGCATCAAAGCGGGGATTGCTGGCCAACAGGACAGCCTTCGCTAGCTTCTCGGTCGCCATCTGCAAGTAGTGGAGCGGGTGGCACTCGGGCACCGTATCGCGCTCTTGCTGCTGCAACAGGAGAAGGTAGACACCGAAGTCGCTCTGTGCTTGCACTCGGAACGCGTCGCACTCACGCATGGGGGCCCCACAGTCGTTCCCACGAGGTGAGGTCCCAGTCTTCCGGCAGGGCCAGCGTGCCCGCAAGGGCGCGTTCCCAGTCACCCGGCGTCAACCCGATCACCTTGCTCTGGTAGGGGACGTCCGTCGACCCGCGAAAGGCCACGGCATAGGCCACAGCATCGTCCTCACCGTAGCTGGGGTAGTCGTCGCTCACCTCCACAAAGCGCACCACCCCGTCGTGCGGACTGCGGAACCAGAAGATCGTCACTTCCCCGGAGTAGCCGTCCGCGTGCGAGCGGGCAAGCTCGCGGACTGCGGCGTCGAAACTGGCTGGGATCTCATGTGCCGTTCTCATGCTTTCATTCTGACTCCAACACGTGCCACAGGTCAAGCTCCTCCGCCCCGGCCTCACCGCCCGCTCATGTAGCCAGGGGTCCGGCCGAGAAGGCCACATCCGGCCGGCCCCCGAGGCGTGGCGGCCGGTTCAGTGCCCTCCAGAGCCATTCTGGCGTGGCTTCGCGGCCTCAGAGGCTCGCAGAGGCCACTCACAGCCATCTCGCCGCTAGAGACCCGGCAGGAAGTGGCCTTTTCGGCCGGGTCTCTAGCAGCTCAGCACCCAGCCTGGTACCCGTCACGGGCGAGAGTCGGGAGGCTACTGTTCCAGCCACGTCAGGGGGTAGTTGCCGTACTCGTAGAACGCGCTGTAGAGGGCCTCGATGTTCTCGAACGGGACGTCCTGGCCGACCTCACCGTGCAGCATGACCCCGCCGTTGAAGCTACCGAAGGCGGCGATGGCCTCCTTCACCGCGGCGACCACATCCTCCGGCGTGCCCAGCGGCACGACCCACTGGCGGTCGATGTCGGTGCGGATGCAGATCCGGCCGCCGACGAGCTCGCCCACGCGCTGTGTGCCCATGCACGGGTGCTGCGGGTTGAGCACCGTTACGCCGATCTCAATCAGGTCTTCGATGATGTCGAGGATCCAGCCGTCGGAGTGGAACCACACGTGGATGCCCGCATCGCGAGCGACCGCGAACATGCGCGCATAGCGGGGCTTGAAGAAGCGCCGCCACATGTCGGGGTGGATCAGGAGGGTGCTCTGGGCCCCCCAGTCATCGCCAAACGCGATGCAGTCGACGCCCGCCCTGACATAGCGCTCGATGGAGTACAGGTTGTGCGCGACCATCCGGTCGGCCAGCTCGTGGACCCCCTGGTTGTCTTCAGCCAGGTCGGCGAAGTAGTTCTCCGGGCCGCGCATGTGCTGCATGAGCTGGAAGAAGCCGCCGCCCGAGCCCATCACGAACTGCGTGGGGTGCTGCTGGGCAACCTGGGCCGCGAAGGCCTCATAGTGGCTGTCGGAGGGGAGCGCGGGGAACTCGTAGCCCTGCCAGGCATCCCAGTCGGGGATGGCCGGACGCAGTACCTCGCCGGAGGTGTACCCCCGCAGCCGGCGCCAGGTGGTGCCCCAGGCGTCCTGCCACTCGAGTACATCCTCGATGCCCTGCCCCGCGGCGAGCGGAGCCTGGGTGTTGCCCTTGATGGCGGCGTTGCCGAAGTCGTCCGGGTACTTCTCCGCCAGGTCGAGTAGCTTCTGCCCGTGGCGCCAGAGCGCGCCCGGGAAGATGTAGTGGTGGATCGGGCAGCGATCCGGTCCGGTGAACTCAATGGCCGCGCGGATGCGTTCGCGTGGGGTCACGGTGGCGACTCAGGCTCCTTTGGTCGGGGGTGAGCAGGCCTGGGCTAGTGCTCACCCGTGCGTCAGGCCGAAGTGTGGCTTCAGTGTCGGCAGGAAATCGTAGAGCAGGAACTGCACCCGCCCGATAAGTAGCGAGATCCGCGCCATCACCGTGTTGCCGAACCCCGCCCCGAAGGCCACCATCAGGAACCAGATCCCCACGCGCGAGGCGCCCCCGAGCAGTCCCTTGTGCTGGAGTGAGAAGTAGAAGTAGGCCAGCGTGCAGATGACGCCCACCACGATGAGCAGGTTGCTCATGGCCGCCAGGGCTGTTACCTCCCCCGGGACGGGCAGGATCGGCTTCATCGTGCCACTCATCTGCTCCAGAATGAACCCCTGCACCGAGACGGGGATTGCCAATCCCGCATAGGCGCCCATCGACAGCGCAATCGGCCAGCGTGACAGGTAGTCGATGCGCGGGAAGAACCGGGTGAGCAGCAGCATGCCCATGGTGAGCGGGATGAGCAGGATGTACTTGGGGCTCGGCAGGTCCACGGCCTGCGGCTGGAACAGCGGCTGGACGATATCGGGGATCACGTAGTCGTGGTAGACGATCACCACGCCGTAGGCGGCCGAGACGCCGACAAACAGATGCTCGGCGGCCTTGTAGATCGGGTTGTCGGCATACAGGAAGCTGTAGATGGCCAGCGTGAGCAGGGCGGCCACCCACGTGCCCCATAGCTCGACGGGCAGTCCCAGCAGCAGTTGCTTGACTTCGTCAGCCGGTGCCATGATCGCTAGCGTCTCCGTCGTGTCCAAAAGTAGCCGATGTTGCCGATGATCACGAACGCGATGATTGCCAGGTGGGCGATCGACTGCGACGTCATGCCCAGCACGGCCTTGTCGGGATGCTCCAGCAGTTGCTCGTAGTCGGCGGCCCCCTTGAGCCCATTGAGCATCCCCACGAGCTGCCCGGTGGCCAGGTAGGGGTAATAGTCAGTGGCCATCACGGCGGTGACGCCGGCAGCTACCACCTGCTTGAAGCGCTCGTGGGCGAACAGGATCCAGGTGTTGGGGGTGGAGCTGGAGGCCAGGTCGACCACCAGGCGAATGCTGCTGAAGTTGGTGACGCCCCGCATCACCGGGAGCGAGGCGGTCGGCCGGCCCTGCGCATCCTTGGCGAAGGTCCGTTGGATGCTGTCGCCCATCCCCAGGATCACCAGCGAGCCGCCGGGCTTGAACCCCAGGTTCACCCAGTCGGTACCATCCTTCTTCTCGGGCATGCGCGCGGCGATCTCCTTGAACACATCGTCGGCGATCAGGCTACCCTGGACGTTGAGCGTGAGTGCCAGCACCCGCAGATTGCGCCGCAGCGCGTGACTGGTGAGCGCCAGTGCCATTGGCCGCAACTCGGGCATCGACGAGGGCCCGAAATCGTAGGCCAGGACGATAGTATCCCGCGGCCGGGCCCTGGCGATCACATCGTACACGTTGCGGGTCCGGACATTGACGCCGCCGGTCGGCAGCGTGAGGTTCAGCACAAACGGCAGGGTCACTGCCGTGCCGATGGCCAGGAAGATCCAGCGGCGGTCGATGGCGACAAGTCGTTCCCACATGGCGCGATTCACAGACAGTCCTGTCCCCGCCCACGGCGGCGCTGTCGCGTCGTGGCGAAGTGTCCCAGATTCCCCAGGAGGATGAAGGCGATGATCGCCAGGTGCGCGGCCGACTGGGAGGTCATGCCCAGCACGGCCTTGTCGGGGTGGTCGATGAGACCCTCGTACTCGGCCGCCCCCTTCAGTCCGTTGAGCATCCCCACCAACTGCCCGGTACTCAGGTACGGGTAGAAGTCGGTGGCCATCACCGCGGTGACTCCGGCGGCGACGGCCTGCTTGAAGCGCTCGTGCGCGAACAGAATCCACGTGCCGGGCGTGTCGCTGTGCGACAGGTCCACCACCAGGCGGATGGTGCTGTAGTTACGGATCCCCCGCATGACGGGCAGGGAGGCCGTCGCCTGACCGTGGGCGTCGCGGGGGAAGGTCCGGCCGATGTCCTCCCCCATCCCCAGGACCACCAGCACGTCGCCCGGCTTGTACCCCAGATTCACGTAGTCAGTGCCATACCGCTTGTCCGGCATCTCCCGGGCGAGTGCGCCGAACACCTCGTCGGCCATCAGGCTGCCCGTGACATCGATGGTCATCGCCAGCACGCGCAGGTTCTTGCGGAGGGCGTGGCGGACGAGCGCCAGCGCCATCGGGTGCAGCTCCGCCATGCCGGACGGCCCGTAGTCGAAGGCAATCATGATCGCCTGACCGGGGCGGGCCTGCTCGATGACCTGATAGACGCTGCGCGTGTGGGGGTTCGCCCCGCCGCTCGGCAACGACAGGCCCAGCGCGAACGGTGCCCACACCGCCAGGCCGATGGTCAAGAAGATCCACCGACGGTCGATGGCGACCCAGCGGGTCCCCATGGCACACCGCCTACCCTCCCAGGTGGGAGCGCTCAATGCCCAGCATGATCCGCAGCGAGGTGGCGATGCTACCCAGCGCCACGCCAAAGATGATCGCTCGCTTGGCGGCCACCGTCGGCACGCTCATCAGCCACTCCGTGAAGCCCGGCAGATGGCGCGAGATGCTCTCCCCGATGGGCACGCGCCCCAGCATCACGATCACCGCCGCGATCAAGAGCAGCGTCGCCTCCGGCGTCCGCGCCCGGAACGTGCGGTACGCCGCGGAGGCCATGAAGAACGCCAGTAGCGAGAACATCGTGGCATCCAGCGGCACCAGGACGTAGCTGAAGTTCCACGCAAAGAAGGTGCCGGGCTGCTTGCCCTTGACGATCCCGAGCACGCATACCACCACGAACGACACGAGCGTGATGATGCTGTACTGCCAGTCGTGCTGCCGCTTGCGGATCTTGACGAAGTGGCGCGAGACGAGACTGGCGATCCCGAGCACGATGCCGAACGAGGCAATCACGCGCAGCCACACCAGCAGCTCCTTGTAGGTGCCCTGGATCGCCTGGTGTGGCATGAAGAACTGCACCATGAAGAACATGCCGGCAAGGAAGCCGAGCAGGATTGGGATGTGCACGCGCATGGTCGTGTTCCGCTCGCTACCGGGTTAGGTGCCAAACAGCTTCAGCACAAACTCCGCGACCTGCGGAAACCCGTACACCTGACCCAGGGTTACCGCGAGGGTGCTCAGGATCAGGAGGACCGTCATGATCGCCTTGCCGATATCCTGGCCCTTGAGCTGGGCCAGGAGCGTGGGGTGGCGCGACAGGTAGGCGCTCGCAGCGTAGAGCTCCTCCCCCATCAGCGTATAGTCGCACGCGGTGATGAAGAACGGAATCTGCGTGTCGGCATCAGTGCCCGCGATCTGGATCGCGCCGGTCATGTTCCCCGTCTCGGCGAGGATCAAGGACTCGGCGTAGAAGTAGCCCATGAAGAAGTTCGCCGCCGGCTTCTCCCGCACCATGATCCCGTCGATGGCGGCAACATACCCAAACTGGCTGTCGGTCACGAAGAAGATGTTGTCGGGCTTGTAGTTCTCCGGGCGCCCGGCTTCCAGGTAGGCCTCGCGCACGATCTCACGCTCGGCGGCCATCACCAGCGGGTCGTTGCACGGTACCAGGATGGGCGTCTCATAGGCCGCGGTGTGCTTGGCCAGGTGACCCAGCACCAGCATCGAGGCGATGGTGGAGATATCACCGATGCCGGTGAGCCCGGAAACGAACAGCATCGGCTTGCCCATCTCCGTCGCGCGCCCGATCGCATCCTCCACGGCCTCGAGGCCGGCGATGGGGCGCACATACATGTCACCCCGGCGGGCGTAGAGGAAGCACAGGATCACGATCAGGGTGTACAGCAAGACGCCGACGAGCACGTTATTGCGGGCGGGATCATACCACAGGCCGGTCGGGAGCACCGGGCCGGTCGCGGCCGACTCCACACTGCGAGCCGCCACGGCGCCGGCGACACCCTCCGGCGCCTCATCGCCCGGCGCATACCACTCGACCCGCGGGGGCGCATACAACGCCGCCACCTTGACGCGCACCGGCTCCTGCCAACTCAGGTCACTCGCCGTGCCCTTGGTCTCATCCGGCTTGGCGGTCCCCTTCGGCGCGTAGACCTTCGCGTCGCGTGACACCAGGATCTGGTAGCCCACCAGCTCGAGGCCCGGTGGGCGCCGCGCGGCGGCCGGCGCGCGCCATGTCACAAGCAGCGCGGTGCCGGCCTTGTCCTCCGGGTCATCGCACGCGGTGACACCGGTCGGCCCGGCCTCGCGCGCGTCAGCCGGCACCCCCGGCAGCGCAATCCCCTCGGGCACGGTCAGCAGGCCAGGCGCCCGTGCCGGCCAGGCCGGCAGTGCCGCGCCGCCCAGCAGGCACACGAGCGCCGCCAGCGACCAGACCGGGGGCCACCGGCAGGCGCCCGCCGTTGCCGGCGGCGTGGTCGCGGCATGTGGTTGCGGTGCGGGCGAGGGTGTGTGCATGGCTGTCGGCGTCTCTCCGGTGCGCGATCGTGTGGTGGTCGCAGTCGATTGACCCGGCCGGGGGGGGCTAGCCCTCGACCAGCTCCACATTGGCGCGCGGGACCTCGACGCGACGTCCGTCGTCGAGCTGGGCGACGAGGACCCGGACCCGGGCCTCGGTCTCAATCGGGCGTGGCTCTTCGGGCAGCTCCGCAACGGTCCCGAGCAGGCCGAAGTACGGATCGCGGATGAGGCGCACGGCGCTGCCGATGCGCAGGCCGCCGCTGCCGGCGTTGTCACTGGGCGGCGGCGCTTCGTCCGCGGCATCGGGAATGACGACCTCCGGGCGGATGACCCCCGCCCGGATCTGCGTGGCGCCGTTGATGGAGGCGTCGCGGCCCTCGCGCGCGCGCAGCAGGTCGAACGTGCGGGCGGCCATGGCGACTCGCCCGAACCCCTCGGTGATGACGACCGTGATCCCACACTGCTCATTGCCGGTGATGGCGACCCCGAGCGGGTGGCCGAGGAAGGCGTCGAGGTCGGCGTGCCCAATACCGCCCACCACGATGCCGCGGGCGCCGACCTCGGCGGCGCGGCGGAGTGCCGCGCCGGTCACCAGGCTGCCACCGACGATGATCTTGCCCGCGAACCGCTCATCGATCGCTGGTGCGTCGAGCACCTCGGTGGGTGACTGCACCCCCATGGCCAGCGGCCCGCACGTCTCACCACCGATGCCGAAGATGCCCTGGACGAAGGCACACACGGCCTCGACCACGACGCCCTCGTTCGCCACGACCTCGACCACCGTCCCGCTGATATAGGCATCCACGAGGACCGGGATCGGCTCACCCCGCACGAGGACCTGGCCGGTCACGGCACTGATCGTCTCGATGGTTCCCGCCAGCGGGGAGGTCGCCGTGGAGTGGAACAGCCCCCACAGGGCCTTAGTTTCGGCGATGAGGTCGCCCGCGGCGACGGCGTCCCCCGGATGCTTGAGCATCGCCCGCGGGACCTCCTCGGGCTGGAGGTTGAGGTCCCGCGCGACATTGACGGTGGTGACATTCCCCGGCAACTGCGTGGCGGCGACGAGGTCGTGCGCGGCGACGCGCTGCCCGGCCGCGACGTGGACCTCGCCGGGGAGGGGCAGCCGCCGCTCCTTGCGGACGACCGCGGCTTGTGTTACGCGCAGACCAGGGGTGTATGCGTGCGCCATCGTGGGCCGACCCGGCATGTCAGGGATGGGTACTGGAACCCCTATTCCCCGCCGGCACCAAATCACCTTCGCGGCGGGGACGCGGCCCCGCGATGGCGGAAGACG
>CAZIWQ010000174.1:8521-9473 GCA_964542355.1 uncultured Armatimonadia bacterium | reverse complement strand
GCCGTTGCCGTTCCCGCCGTCGCCGTTGCCCAATGCTCCCGCCTCGCGGGACCACGTGCCCAATGCCGTCGTTAGCCGTTCCCCCGTGCCTCACCCGATCGCGATCATCCGCTCGACGGCCTGGCGTGCCCGCTGCGCAACGCTCGCCTCGATCTCGATCTCGTGGATCCCCTCCCCGAGCGACCGCCGCACCGACTCCAGCGTCGTGAGCTTCATGTTCGGGCAGACCGCGGCCAGCAGCGGGTAGAAGCGCTTCTGCGGGCTGCCGTGCTTCAGTGGATGCAGGATCCCGAGCTCGGTGGCGACGATGAACTCGTCCGCCTCGCTCTCGCGGGCAAAGCGCAGCATGCCGCTGGTGGAGAGCACCTGGTCGGCGAGCGCGACGACCTCCTCCCGGCACTCCGGATGCGCCATCACCACGGCGTGGGGATGCTCGTGCTTCACCTCACGGACCATGGCGGCGGTGATCAGGTGGTGGGTGGGACAGTAGCCCGGGAAGGAGAGGATGCGCTTGTCGGGCACATGGGCGGCGACCCAGCGGCCCAGGTTCTCGTCGGGGACGAAGAGGATCGTGTCGGCGCCGAGCGACCGCACGACCTCGACGGCGTTGGCGGAGGTACAGCAGATGTCGACCTCGGCCTTCACCTCAGCGGTGGTGTTCACGTAGGCGACGACTGGTGCTCCGGGGTGCTCGGCGCGGAAGGCACGCAGCTTGGCGGGATCGATCATGTCGGCCATCGGGCAGCCCGCGTCGAGGTCGGGGAGGAGCACGGTCTTGTCGGGGCTCAGCAGCTTCGCCGTCTGCGCCATGAAGTGCACGCCACAGAACACGACCCGCGCGGCGTCGGTGCGTGCCGCCTCGCGGCTCAGCCCGAGGGAGTCACCGGTGAAGTCGGCAATGTCTTGAACCGCCGGACGCTGGTAGTTATGGGCCAGGATCACGGCCCGCTGC
>CAZIWQ010000174.1:0-8511 GCA_964542355.1 uncultured Armatimonadia bacterium | reverse complement strand
CAAAAGAGCCGGCGGCGTAGGTGAAGCACGACGGCTGCTCCTGCCGCAGGCGGTTGATGTCGGCAATCAGGGCCTGTTCATCTCGCATGGCGTTCACCCGCGAACCTCACGTGTTGTCGTTCCGGAAGCGCCTCGCCAGCCGGCCATGGACTCCCCATTGGTCACCCGGTCACAATACCACATCTCTGACCGCCACGGGAAGCAGTCCGGAATTGGCAGGGGGGCCTTGCGGTCGCGGGGCGACGAACGCGAGCGAGCCTACCCTTCTCTACCTCGTCTGCCTCTGCTGAAGCAGTCGCGCGGACTCCTTCGCCTCCGGCGTATCGGGCCAGCCCGCAATGACTGCCTGGGCCTCTGTGGCCATGTCGGCCCAACGGCGCACGGTGTAGTAGATCTGCACCAGACGGAAATGGCTGTCGAGCGACCAGTCGCCGTCCGGCCGCTTCTGGCGCAGCTTCTCGCACCATCTCGCTGCCTTGTCCGCGTACGTCGCATCGCGCTGCGCCATGACAGCGTACGAGCGGATGAGACGGGTGATCAGCTCCCCGTTCAGTATGTCGTCGGGGATGGTGGCGATGAGGCGTTCCTGTTCCGCTGCGAGGCGCTCCCAGCCGAGGGCGTACCGCGTCTGACGCTCACAGACCAGCACCAGGTAGAGCCTCTCCTGCGGGGTGAGAGCCCCATAGCCCACTGCCGCAACCAACTGGTCGTATGCGGCCTGTGCCAGAGCGTATGGCGCTCGCGCTGTCCCGTGCGAAGCGTTGTAGTCTGCTGCTGCGCTATCCGCGAGGTTCCGGGCCATCGTGCGCAGGTAGTCAGCCTGCTGCGCTCCGGGGATACTCCTGAGCGCGTCCATGCAGTCGCGGATCCTGTCGTGCGCGAACACCGGATGCAGACTGCGGAACCTGACGGCCAGCCGTTGCAGTGCGTCGGCAACCTCCAGCGGAGTAGCCAGCTTGCGCCGGAGCTCGATTGCCGCTACGAAGCAGTCCTCTGCCCATCCCAGCCTGGCCGGCGCGGACTTCTCCGCCTCAGCCTCCAGACAGGCGATTGCGCGCTCCGGCCCTAGCTCGTCCGACAGTGCCCGCGCGTAGGCACCGACTGCCCGCTGTTGTCCCGCCGCACCACCGGCCACCTCTGACCACAGTTCCCCACGCAGCCGCTGAGCTGCCGACGAACCCGCGGCCGGTGATTGAGACAGCTCCGCCTCCGCAGCAGGGACGGCCTCCTGCAGGTGACGGGCCGCGGAGATACCTCCGGCGGCGTATGACGAGCAGAGCGTGCGCACTTGTGGGGAAGGGGAGGCTTCGGCAAAGTGCAGGCCCGCGGCCGGGATCCGGTCCACGAAGATCCCGGACACGACGACCGAAGCACTGCGGTCTTTCCTCACGCGCAGTAGTGCGTCGCGCCCGCCCTGCATTGCGAATACCTTGTAGACGCCGCCCCCGCAGTCACTGACCTGAGCCGTGCAGGTGGCATGCCCCTGCTCATCTTGCCACTCAAGCCGGTGCATGCGAGGGTTGAGCGCCCCTTGCCAATCCCAGTCGACAAAGTACAAGCCCACGCGCCATGGGCCCTCCGGCAGCCGCAGGCGCACGAATAGGTCCGGCCCCCATCCGTCAGCGGGATGGACCTCGCCATGGTCGCCCCATGCGGCATACGTGCGGTCGCCCCACTGCGGGTTCTCCAGCGCACGCACGTCCTCGGCCCTCATACACCCGATCCAGTGTCGAACCGAGACATCTGACGCGTCACTCGTCCACGAGGCGTAGCGTAGTTCCCCGCCGCCCCTCACCCCGGTCGTCTCGCTCGCGGATGCCTTCGTCATGTCGTCAGGTTGGCACCTGATGGGGGCTCCCCGGCCGCCGACCATGTCGCGCGGAGAGGACATGGCGCACAGCACCCAGGCGTACGACCCATAGCGCCCGATCCAGCTCCCCCGGGTAGTCCGGTCCTCAGCCACGTAGACCACCGGACTGTCCGGCGGCGCTTGTGGAGCCTTGAGGCGGAGCGCGTCGACCTCAGCAGCGTGCGCGACACGCAGAGCTGTTCTCTTCACCAGGAAGCAGTTGTCCCACCAACTCACCGTGCCTGGCGCGGCCCACAGGGACAACCGGAGTCGATCCGCTCCCGACGGTGCGCGGACAGCGAGCCAACGCGCTGACCAGTTGCCCACCGCGTCATACCACCAGAACCCGCTGTGGTTGCCAACCTGGCCCGCCAGTGCCTTCCCGGCCGTGTCGAGTGCCTCCACCGAGAGGCTCTTCCCCCCCCATGAGGACCCGCCTGCCACGTACTCGGTCTCGGTGGCGGGGAGCTTCGTCTCGTAGGTCGCACAGGGCTGCGTTGGGTCGGCAGTTGCCTTCACGCGGAGCTTGAGGGGGGCGTTGCCCTCCCACGGGAGGTCTGAGGCGTTGGCGAGGCAGGAGCGATCGAACCTGGCCCAGTCCAGGGCCCTGTTGCCATGGGCCGTCCAGGCCACTGAGAGGGCGGGGCCCTGAGGGGCCGCGGATGCCTCCGCGCCAGCCACGGACCAACCCGCAGTGCCCTCCAGCGGCTGCTCGAAGCGCCCCCCCCTGGCGAGGTCATCGGCGTCGCGCACGAACACGGCACGCGCGCCGACCAGCGCCTCCGGCGGGCTGTCGTCGAGCGTATCCAGCCGGAAGGACTGCGTCACCGTGCCCCCCGCAGGAACCAGGCCCGGCAGGGGTGAGCTGGGGACGCTGACGTATCTCTTGGTCGCGTCGTCCGTCCCTTGCCGGATAGTCAGCCGCAAGTCGAGAAGCCGCACCGCCTCCCCACCGGCGTTCATCACCGACACCGACAAGCGGCGCGACTTCCCTGTGTCCGTCGCCTCGCCCGTCACCTTCACCTCGATCGTGTCGCTCTTCGCGCCGGCGAGCTCGGAGGGACGAAGCCACCCGCACAGGGACCTCGCTGCTTCCGCCGGTTCCTCCTTCTCGCCGAGTATTCGCCATCGCACGCCGTCGAGCGCCACGACCACCAGCGTCTTGCGCCGGTCCCCGCCGGCCACGGCGTCGGCGACGACCTTCTGCGCCGCCACCTGCCGCGAGAACAGCCGCCGGCCTGCGCTTTCCGGATCCGCCGCTGACACGGAGATCATCAGAGCGTCCGGGGGGAGCGTTGCGGCCTTGATCCGCGCCGGCGGCGCGCCCGGCGTGAGCACCAGACCAACACCACCGACGGTAACGCTGATCTTGGTGTCAGGGGGCAGGTGAGGAAGATCGGTGACGACGTACACGTCGCCGATGAGGGGAACCTGCAGGACAGCCGCAGACACGCCGGCTGCGGTGACTCCGAGGGCCAACGCCAGAGACGGCGGCAGCAGACGCAAGGCACATCACTCCCCGCTCGTCAGCCGTTCCCCTTCTGCGCATCCGCCCACATCGGCGACATGGCGCGCAGGCGCTCTACGAATCCCGGCAGGGCCAGCAGCAGCACATCAACGTCCGCGTCGGTGTTGTGCCGCGACAGGCTCAGGCGCAGCGAGCCGTGCGCCACCGCGTGCGAGCAGCCCGTCGCCAGCAGGACGTGTGAGGGGTCCAGCGACCCCGAGGTGCACGCCGAGCCACTCGACGCACAGATCCCGTACAGGTCCAGCGACAGCAGCATCCCCTCGCCCTCGATGTAGTTGATGACGAAGCTGGCGATGTTCGGCAGCCGCTGTTCGGGGTGCCCGGTAAGCTGGCAGTGGGGAATGCGCTCGAGGACCCCCGCGATGATCCGCCCGCACAGCCGCCGGATGCGCTGGTTGTCCTCGGTTGCGCGCTGCGACAAGAGCTCCACCGCCTTGCCCATCGCCACGATACCGGCGACGTTCTCGGTCCCGGCGCGCTTGCCCATCTCCTGCCCCCCGCCGTCAATGAGCCGGGTGAGGCGGGTGCCTTTGCGGATGTAGAGGGCACCCACGCCCTTCGGGCCATAGACCTTGTGCGCCGACATCGCCATCAGGTCCACACCGAGCTCGTCGACATCGAGCGGGACCTTGCCCAGCGACTGCACGGCATCGGTGTGGAAGACGACGCCACGCTCGCGGCAGACCGCGCCGATTGCGGCGATCGGCTCGATGGTCCCCACCTCGTTGTTGGAGTGCATGATGGTCACAAGCGTCGTGTCGTCGCGGATGGCGGCGGCGACCTGCTCGGCGGTGATGACGCCGTAGCGGTCGGGCGCGAGGACGGTGACCTCGAAGCCCTCGCGCTGCAAGGCCTCGCAGGAGTGCAGGACCGCATGGTGCTCGATGCCGGTCGTGATGATATGCTTGCCCTTGTCGGCGTGGGCCCGGGCCGTGCCCTTGATGGCGTAGTTGTCGGCTTCGGAGCCACAGCCGGTGAAGATGAGCTCCTGCGGGGAGGCGCCGATGTAGGCGGCGACCTGTTCGCGCGCCCGGTCGACGGCATGGCGGGAGGTGCCGGCCAGCCGGTAGACACTACTCGGGTTGCCGAACTCGTCCTGCAGGAACGGCAACATCGCCCCGACGACTTCCGGGTCGACCTTGGTGGTGGCCGCATTGTCGAAGTAGATCAAGAGAGCTAGCTCCCATCGGCCGGCCATGGCGTGCCCGCGGGCCGGCGGCAGAGTATTCCGAAACCAGGTTACCGAAACATTATTCCTCCGGCCCCGGCAAGTCAAGGGCCGGTGGCCCCCGAGCGCTCCGTTTCGCATCGCGGGGCGATTTGTGGTACAATCTGTCCCACCCCAGGTGGGCTCGCGCCCGCGTCGTCGCCTGGCGGGCGTGGTTGGCACCCTGCGAAAGTCCGCGCACTATGACCAACACCCATTGCTCTGGACCAGCCATCCGGATCGCACTGCTGCTTGCCGCCGGGGTCGTCATGGCCCAGGGGGCCGACCGTGTCGAGGTCAAGGGGGTCCCGGGGATCAAGTCCCCGCTGGCCCCGTTGCGCGAGGTGTTCTCCGCGCTCGGCTTCAAGCAGACGTGGGCACCCGCCACTGACACGATCCGCCTGACGCAGGCGCAGGGCGCGCTCAGCTTCGTCATCGGCCGCCCCGCGGCCGGCTACCACGACGCGGCGACCGGCCGCGACCGCGCGTGCGAGCTGGCCGACGTCCCCCACTATGTGGGCGCGACACTCCACGGGCCGCTCACCGACCTATGGACTCTGGCAGGGCTGGACTATAGAGTCGACAGTCAGACGCCGCTTGGCGTCACCTACCTCGTGGCCGGCAAGCGCGTGGTCGTCAACCTGCTCTCCGAAAGGGACAAAGTGAATATCGACAAGGCCACCGGATCGGTCGTCAAGCTGGAGA
This sequence comes from uncultured Armatimonadia bacterium, assembly GCA_964542355.1. Taxonomy (GTDB): domain Bacteria; phylum Armatimonadota; class Zipacnadia; order Zipacnadales; family JABUFB01; genus CAZIWQ01. The sequence goes on along the minus strand of CAZIWQ010000174.1, from coordinate 3,222 downwards.
CCACCCGGGGCGACATTTCCCTTGAGCTGTATGATGAGAAGACCCCGATCACCGTCGGGAGCTTCCTCGACCTCGTCGGGAAGGGCTTCTACGACGGCCTGACCTTCCACCGCGTCATCGCCAACTTCATGGTCCAGGGCGGCTGCCCGCGCGGTGACGGCTCCGGCGGCCCGGGGTTCACCATCCCCGACGAGTGCAACCGGGGCCTCAAGCACCAGCGGGGCACCCTCTCGATGGCCAAGACCCCGGCCCCCAACAGCGGGGGCTGCCAGTTCTTCATCTGTCACCTCCCGCAGCCGCACCTGGACGGCGTCCACACGGTGTTCGGCGAGTGTCTCGAGGGGCAGGACGTGGTCGACGCGATCAGGCAAGGCGACGTCATCACCCGCGCGACGATCCTGAAGCGCTCGGAGCTGGCCGCGGAGGCCATCGAGAAGGCCACCGTCGCGCGTGTACCCGGGGACCGCTAGTAGAACAGGGAGTGAGTTGAGATGGCCGAGAAGTGCGTGCTGGCCTATTCCGGAGGTCTCGATACCTCCGTTGCGATCCGCTGGATCGCAGAGCAGTACAACGTCGACGTCATCGCCGTGGCGGTGGATGTTGGCGAAGAGAAGGACTATGAAGGCATCCGCGTCAAGGGCGAGCAGGTCGGGGCGGTGAAGTCGATTGTGGCCGACAAGAAAGACGAGTTCTTCGCCGACTTCATCACCCGCGCGATTGCCGCCAACCTGATGTATGAGCACAAGTACCCGGCGTTCACGGCGCTGGCGCGGCCGCTGTTGGCGAAGACGCAGGTCGAGGCCGCCCGCGCCGAGGGGGCCACGCTCCTGGCGCACGGCTGCACGGGCAAGGGCAATGACCAGGTCCGCTTCGAGGTCACCTATGCCGCGCTCGCCCCCGAGATGAAGTGCATCGCCCCCGCCCGCGAGTGGGGCATGACCCGCGAGCAGGAGATCGACTACGCCGCTCAACACAACATCCCGGTCCCGGTGGGCAAGAAGAGCCCCTACTCCACCGATACCAACCTGTGGGGCCGCTCAATCGAGTGCGGCGTCATTGAGGACCCCTCCCGCGAAGCCCCCGCCGACGCCTGGCAGTGGACCGTCAGCCCCCAGGACGCCCCCGCCGAGGCCGCCTACGTGAAGGTCAGTTTCGAGAGCGGTGTCCCCGTGGCGCTCGACGGTGAGCGCATGGCCGGCGTTGCGCTGGTCGGCAAGCTCAACGCCCTGGCGGGCGCGCACGGTGTCGGGCGGGTCAACATGATGGAGAACCGCCTCGTCGGGATCAAGTCGCGCGAGCTGTACGAGACCCCCGCCGCGACCGTCCTGCTGGCCGCGCACCGCGACCTCGAGAGCCTCACGCTCGACCGCGAGACCTACCACTTCAAGCCCTATCTCGAGCTGCGCTGGGCGGAGCTGGTGTATTACGGCCTGTGGTACACCCCGCTGCGCGTGGCCATCGATGCCTTCATGGCCGACACGCAGAAGCGCGTCAACGGGGATGTGACTGTGAAGCTGTACCGGGGGACCTGCGAGGCCGTGGCCCGCGAGTCGGAGAGCTCGCTGTATGACTACACGCTGGCCACCTACGACGCCGCGGACCAGTTCGACCAGTCGGCCTCGCCGGGCTTCATCAAGATCTTCGGCCTGCCGGCGAAGGTCAGCGCCGCGGTCGACCGCAAGACCGGCCTGCAGTAGCGCCACCGCGCGGCGCAGTCGAGGAGGCACCGCAGATGGAGTTCACTGACCGCATCACGGCGGATCCGCATGTGTGTCACGGGAAGCCCTGCTTCAGGGGGACGCGGATCATGGTGTCCATCGTGTTGGACTCCCTGGCTGCCGGCATGACCGCCGAGCAAATCCTGGACGAGTACCCAGCCCTGGGTGCTGACGACGTGCGCGCTGCTCTGAAGTACGCGGCAGCACTCTCGCGCAACGAGCTGGTCACTGTCTGAGAGGCAGCACATGGAGCGTCGTCCTGGGAGAGAGGTCATCTGACATGGGTAGCACTCGCGAGCGCAGCACCCCGTGGCGCGGGGTGATCGAGGAGTACCGCCAGTTCCTGCCGGTAACCGCCGACACCCCGGTGGTCACGTTGCTGGAGGGCGGCACTCCGCTGATCGAGAGTCTGGCCATCGCCGACCGGCTGCCGGGCAAGCTGCGCCTGCTGTTCAAGTATGAAGGCGTCAACCCGACCGGCTCGTTCAAGGACCGCGGGATGACGATGGCGATCAGCAAGGCGAAGGAGCGCGGCGCCACGGTCACGATGTGCGCCTCGACGGGCAACACCTCCGCCGCGGCCGCCGCCTATTCGGCCCGCGCCGGGATGCAGGCGCTCGTGCTGATCCCCGACGGGCAGATTGCCCTCGGGAAGCTCGCGCAGGCGCTGGCCTATGGAGCACGCACGATCCAGGTGCAGGGCAACTTCGACGACTGCCTCACCCTCGTCCGCGAGGTCACCAGCCGCTTCGACATTGAGCTCGTCAACTCACTGAACCCCCACCGCATGGCCGGCCAGAAGACTGCGGCGTTCGAAATCTGTGATGTGCTGGGCGGCCCCCCCGACTTCCATGCTCTGCCGGTCGGCAATGCCGGCAACATCACCGCCTACTGGTGGGGCTACCAGGAGTACGCCGACCGCGGCATCACCGACCGCCGCCCCGTGATGCTCGGGTTCCAGGCCGCCGGCGCCTGTCCGCTGGTGACGGGTGAGCCGGTGCGGGACCCCGAGACCATCGCCACGGCGATTCGCATCGGCAATCCCGCCCGCTGGCAGGATGCCGTCGCGGCGGCGCACGATTCCGGTGGCATGTTCCGTGCCGTCACCGATGACGAGATTCTCACGGCGTACCGGGCGCTGGCGGCGGAGGAGGGCATCTTCGTCGAGCCGGCCTCCGCGGCCTCGCTCGCCGGCGTGACGAAGCTCGCCCACGAGGGCTATTTCGGCAAGGAGCGGGTCACCGTGGTCTGCACGGTCACCGGCCATGGCCTGAAGGACCCCGACCGGGCCGTGAAGATCGCCCGTGAGCCGGAGAAGTGCGAGAACGACCTCGCGGCCCTGGTCGACCGGCTCGGACTGGCGTAGCCGTCTGCCGTTGCCGTTGGCCGTGTGTAGGGCGGGGGTTGATCCCCCGCCGCCGTTGCCGTCCGTCGTTGCCGTCTGCCGTCGCCGTGGTAGGAGCGGTCACCAGCTCATTTTCCGCGCATGAAGCCGGTTCGATCG
>CAZIWQ010000173.1:0-9489 GCA_964542355.1 uncultured Armatimonadia bacterium | reverse complement strand
CTTCGCCCGAAGACCGCTGCGCGGTCTGGGCTCAGGATGACAGGCAGGCGGAACGGCGCACAAAACAGCGGCGTCGAGACGGTCGGCCTACGCGGTGCGCACCCTTCCGCGTGGACTGGCCCCGACCGCCTGCATCAGGGCCCTGATATAGCCGTGCGCATAGGCGCGTGAGGCCAGGCCCAGCTTCGTGTCGCCCGTCAGCCGCGGCCAGTGGTCCGGCATGATCGCGTAGCGGTAGCCCACCTCATGGTAGATCTGCATCGCCGCCACCATGTCCGTGTCGCCATCGTCGATGAAGGTCTCATCAAAGCGCGGGCAACTGCCGCGGACATCGCGGAAGTGGATGTGGTTGATGCGGTCGCGCTCCCCGAAGTAGCGGATGATCCCCAGGACATCGGCGCCGTGCTGCTCCGCTAATGAGCCCTGGCAGATGTTGAACCCGTTGACCGGGCTGGGCGCCAGCTCAATCAGGCGCTGCATGCCCGCGAAGTCGCTGAGGATGCGAGCCTCGCCCTTCAGGATCGGCGTCTGCGGCGGGTCCTGGATGTGGAACGCCAGCCTCACGCCCGCCTGCTCGGCGGCGGGGACAATGCGCACGAGGAAGTACTCCAGGCGCTCCCACATCGTGTCGGCGTCCACCGCCCAGCCCGGCTCGGGCGGGACGTCCTTGATCTTGTCGTAGTCATAGTGCCGCGTGATGGCGCCGCCGCGCGCATAGGGCCCGGACTCACTGCCCCACACGTCGATGATGCTCCAGGTCCACTCCACGACCGGGATCTCGCACTCGCCGCAGATGGCGATGGTGCGGCAGACGTCCTCGATCTCCTGATCCCGCTCGGGCCGGCCGAAGCGCGCGTTCCAGTACTGGGTCTCCGGCCCCTGGGGGAGCAGGAACACGCCCAGGGTGAGATCATGCCGCGCCAGCCGGTCCTGCAGGGCGCGGAGGTCGTCCTTGGGCACCACGCCGCAGCCCCTGGGGGGCATGAGCTTGGCGCCGGTGATCTTGACGCACTCGACGCCGAGCTGGCGGAAGAAGAGCATCAGGTCGTCGGAGATCTCGTGCAAGTCATCGCACAGCTTCATGGGAGAGGCTCCTTCGTACGGGTGTTGAGCAGGGAATGTGCAGACCGGTGCCCGGCCCATGGTACTCGGGCGGACGCGGCCGATGTGGCGTGGTGGTTTGACTTCTCCCCGCACGCGCATGCTCCTTCCCCGCAGACACCGAGTTGGGCCGCGAGCTGCCGTGGTGTGGTTGAGCGCCGCACCTGCCGGGGGTATAATCGCCGCAGATTGGGGTGAGCGAGCATGACACGGACCTATGCGGTGGCGCTCTTGCGTGAGGAGGACGGCGGCTACAGCGTCACGGTGCCGGCGTTGCCTGGGTGCATCACGCAGGGCGGCAGCCTGGCTGAAGCCCTCGACCGGGTGAAGGAGGCGATCCTGGGGTACCTGGAGACCCTCCAGGCGCACGGGGAGCCCGTGCCAGAGGACACCTACCAGGTCGCCTTCGACCTCGGGAACGCGCAGGAAGCGCTGGAAGCGGCATCCCTGCGCCGCCGTCGTGTGGCCAAGTGCCGGACCTCGTGGCGGGATCGCCGCCCCAGGCTAGGGTGAGCCATGGTGCCATTGCGGGTGCCAACGAATCCAGAGGCGATCGCGCGGTTCTGCCGCGCAAACCGGATACGGAAGCTGTCGGTGTTCGGGTCTGCGCTGCGCGACGACTTCCGTCCGGACAGCGATGTGGACGTCCTCGTGGAGTTCGAGCCGGATGTCCTCATCGGCCTGATGGGGCTCGTACGCCTGGAGTTGGAGCTCTGCGAGTTGTTCGGGCGCGAGGTTGACCTGAGCACTGTCAAGGGACTGCACCCCCGGTTCCGGGACCGTGTCCTGGCGGAGGCGGAGGTCTTGTATGCTGCCTGAGCGGGATGCCACGGCCATTGGGGATATGCTCATCTACGCCCGTTGTTGACGTCGACACGGTGTGGGGCACAGTGGTCCTGGACCTGCCGCCTCTCGTGCCGCAGTTGGAGGCGATCCTCGGTGACACGGCACCGATATCGGGGGGATGACACGGTAGGCGAGGAGCGAGAAGCCTGACTTCTCAACGGCCAATGCCGGTAGGCTGGCGCCTGCCGGCCGTTGCTATGCAAAGAGCCCCAGCCAACGAGAGAGGGCGCCACCCATGTCGTGGATCCGCCGACTGCTCGGCCGCAAGTCGCCAGCTCCCCCCGGGCGAGTCGAGCTCCCGGAAGAAGCACCGCAGGTTGCGTGGCCCGAGCCGGCGGACAAGCCCTGGGAGCGCCCGGGGACCAACGTCGGGGAGGAGATCGTCGGGCCGGATGGGAGTAAGTACGTGTGGGTTCCGGCGGGGGAGTTCATGATGGGGTCGGAAGACGGCGCAGACGACGAGACGCCTGTGCACCCGGTGCAGATCACAGGGGGGTTCTGGCTGGGGAAATGCGAGGTCACCAATGCGCAATATCGCCGCTTCTGCCGGGCGACCGGGCGGCAGTTCCCGGCGGACAGCAACCAGGGCGACGACCATCCTGTGGTGGAAGTGAGTTGGGAGGATGCACAGGCGTACTGCGCCCACTACGACCTGCGCCTCCCTACCGAGGCACAGTGGGAGTATGCCGCACGAGGTCCGGAGGGGAACAAGTACCCATGGGGAGACCAATGGGACAAGAACAAGTGCTGCAGCGGGAGGAATCCGGGCCCCTACGGCCGGACATGCCCGGTTGGCAGCCTCCCCCAGGGGGCGAGCTGGTGCGGCGCGCTGGACATGGTGGGTAACGTGTGGGAATGGTGCGCGGACTGGTTCGACGGCGATTACTACAGCACGTCACCGCCCAAGAATCCGCAGGGCCCTATGGGATGCGGGTTCCCCTTCCCCGTTCGCATCGCTCGCGGGGGCGCCTGGGACACCGGCAAGCCCGAGCTCTTCCGGTGTGCCCACCGCAACTGCGGCGACCCGTCGGCCCGCAGCTATGTCAACGGGTTTCGTTGCGTTCGCACAGTTGCGGTCGGTGTCAGCGCCCCGGCTCCCACCCGGCAGGCTCAGGTCAAGGAGGAAGTGCCACCGGCTCCGTCCCCTGTGCTCTCGGACAACCCCGAGGAAGCCCCGCAGGGTCCCTCCCCGGAACTCTCGGACAACCCTTGGGACCGCCCGGGAACTAGCGTCGGGGAGGAGATCGTGGGACCCGATGGGGCGGACTACGTGTGGGTCCCACCGGGGGAGTTCATGATGGGCGCCGAAGCAGAGAGTGGGTTCCGCAACGAGGTGCCCGGACACCATGTGCAGATCACGAAGGGCTTCTGGCTGGGGAAGTGCGAGGTCACCAATGCGCAGTATCGCCGCTTCTGTCAGGAGACCGGGCGGCAGTGCCCGGCGGCGAGCAAACAGGGCGACGACCACCCTGTGGTAGCGGTGACCTGGGATGACGCCAAAGCCTATTGCGACCACTACGGCCTGCGCCTGCCGACGGAGGCACAGTGGGAGTATGCGGCGCGGGGCCCGGAGGGGAGAGAGTACCCCTGGGGCAATGAGTGCGACAAGACGAAGTGCTGCACCAGCCAGAACAAGGGTCCGGGTGGACGGACGTTCCCGGTGGGGAGCTTCCCGCAGGGGGCAAGCTGGTGTGGGGCCCTGGACATGGCGGGCAACGTGTGGGAGTACTGTGCGGACTGGTACGACAGCGTCTACTACAGTAAGTCGCCGGTCGCAGATCCCCTCGGGCCGGAATTCGGCGGATCCAAGGTGGTCCGTGGGGGCTGCTGGGACCTCGACCCGGAGTTCTCTCGCTGCGCCTTCCGTTTCTCCTACGACCCGTCGCCTTACTACCATCACATCGGGTTCCGTTGCGCCCGAGGACTGTGAAGCAACCTGCGGCGCTTCCTGAACGTGCGGGAAGGGGACTGGCGGGCATAGGCGCCAGCATAGGCCGAACGGGCGTCTTCGGAGGGGCCGGATCCCGCAGAGCGGGAACCGCGCCGTATGCGGTCGCAGTTTCCGGCCCGGGCGTGGCGGACACCTGCGGGCCGGATACTTCGGGCCGTGCGGCTCGTTCCTCGCCGCCGTCCCTCGTAGTCCGGCCCCTCCTTACGACCGCGCGCAACGGCTTCCCACGGCCGTAAGCTAGCGCACATGGCACGGCGGGTGGTATACCGCGCAGACGCCGGGCCGCTGACCGTCACTGCCCCGGCAGGAGCTCGATGTAGTCCAGGTTGCAGCCCCTGGCGTCCGGGTTGGTCAGGCGCAGGGCGTGCCGGCCGGCTGCGAGCTCGACGGCGAGCGGCTTGCCGCCCACATCGCGCAACAGCTCCACCCGCCAGTCGTCCGTCGCACTGCTGTAGCCGCCTGTCAGCGGCAGCTTCACCGTCCCGACCACGGTGCCGTCCAGCGCTAGCACCCGCTCGCATGCGGCGGGGCTGGCATAGCGCAGCAGGACATAGTAGCGGCCCGCCTGCGGCACGGTGACCGTCCACTCGACCCAGGCGTTCAAGGGGTCCCAGTGCGAGATGGAGCCACCGTCGGAGCCGACCTTCTCCGTCCTGGCACGGACCTTCACCCCGCTCGCGCCACCGCCCTGTGCCGCGAAATCCTCCGCCTGGATGCGGATGCCGGCGGGCCAGCGCGTGAGACCGATGTCACCGGGCCCGGCGGGCGCGGTGATCGTCACCGTACGCGTGACCTCCGCCTCACCCTCCCGCACCATGAGCTTCACGTCCGCGGCGCCGCTGTGGGCGAAGACGTGGTTCACCTGCTGCCCCGCGGCCTGCGTGCCATCAGGGAAGACCCAACGGGAGGTGAGCTGCTTACCGGCCAGCTTGTACACACCCGCCGCCGTCAGGGTGGCAACGAGACCCTCCGATGACTGCTTCGCGGATACCGTGATCCGCAGCGAGGGATCGCCCTTCTGTGCGAACCCCCCGGCCACCGAGGCGGGTAGCGTCAGGATCTGCTCGAGAATCGGGTCAGGAGTGAAGAGCGAGGCTTCCGGGCGGTACTTCAGGTAGTCGCGCAAGAGCACCTGGAAGTAGACCGTGGAGTCCGGACCGCCGCCGAAGCTGAGGCGGCCATCGGTGAAGTCCTTATTGCGGTCGCGGTCAGTGCCCAGGTGGTACTTCTTGCCCAGGTCATCCACGCTCATCCCGGCGAGGTACTCCCACGGCGTCACCCCGCCGGGGATGGCCTGGTAGATCGCGAACAGGCTCACGATGGCTCGCAGGTCGCGCTGAACGCAGTCCAGATACTGCTCCTTGTGGGCCACCTCGTAGCCTGCCATCAGCCCGTGGCAGTATTCGGTATTCCAGCCGAAGCCCGCGGTCGTCGGCCCGGGATAGGACCAGCCGCCGCCGGGGGTCTGGACTTTCGCCATCCAGTCATTGCAGGCGATGATGGTGGCGCGGAGGCGCTCATCGGTGGGCTTGTGGGCCAGCAGATAGGGCAGGGCGTTGGTGGCGTACTGGGTGATATACGACTTCACGTAGGGGTGCTCGTAGCCGAAGCGGTCGTCGGGCACATACAGGTCATTGCCGGTGGCCGGCTTGCCACCCTCGGTGAACAGCAGGTCGGGGGTCTGCACGGCCTTGAGGTCGCCCCACAGGCGTTCGGCCTGGTCCAGGTACCTGGCCTCGCCGGTGTACTCGTACATGCGCACGAAGTCGATGACCTGGCCGATACAGCGCGTGTAGTTGAGTCCGGCGGTCACGTGCTTCGCGGACCATTCAGCCTGCTGCTCGGCGGCGTAGCGGAAGCGCGGGTCGCCGGTCTCCTCGTAGGCCAGCCAGAAGCTGTGGTAGCCCTTCGTGCAGAAGGTCACCGCGTTGTTGAAGCGGGTGCGGAAGCTGCCGGGCCACGGGCGGGTCTGATCGTTGGCGGGATAGCGCCCGCCGCCGTAGTAGTCGGCGTTCGGCCCCCAGTAGACCGAGTAGTCTTGGTAGTTCTCACTGTACTCCAGTGCCACACGCCGCAGCGCCTGGTCGCCGCTGCGGAAGAAGTCCTCCCAGAGGTACTGGCAGTGGTTGTACCGTTCCAGCCCTCCCAGGCTGCCCAGGTCGTCGCCGAGCAGTGGCAAGCTCCGGATGGAGGTCACGTACTTCTCGACGAGTTGCTTGAGCAGCGGGTGCTCGACGCCGAGCGGCGGGCCGGTGTGGTAGACCGCATCATAGGCGCGCCAGTCAACCACTGTTGTTAGCGGCTGGTCAAGCGCCGTCGCCAACTGCTCCGGGCTTCCCGGCTGCAACACGACGCTGAGCTGCTGCCACATGCCCTCCTGGTGCTGCAGGTTCTGCAGCTCCTGCGCCACCGGCTCCAGCCGGCTGAAGCGCAGCGTGACTGTGCCATCGCGGTCGGTGGCCGCGAGCGTCCCCCGGTGTTGGCGCAATGCTAACGGGTTGGCCAGCGCGACCGGTGTGCCGTCCGCCAGTTGCAACGCGGGGATCAGGTCGGGGTGCTTGCCGAGCGGCTCGCCGACCGGGAGCGCGAGGAAGTGCACAGCCTGCCCCGGCACCCGCACGGCCCTCGCCTGCGGAGCGGACAGCTCGAAGCCGAAGTCCGGCGTCCAGCCGTTGCCGGTGAGATGGCGCAGCACACGCTGGCTGAGGCGCAGGCACCCCGGCTTGTCGGCGTACACGTCCACCTCGCGGCTGTAGTCGGCACCATCCTGCCGCCACCGTAGCCAGCAGACCACCGGCCCATTCTCGATGATCGAGAGCGTAGGCGGCTGGGGCTGACTCAGAGGTGGGCCGAAGGCGCGTACCTCGCCCAACGGCACCCCCCCGGGGCTCGTCAGCTTCAGGGAGCCATCGGTCAGCCTTAGCGTCCATGCCCGCGTGCGGATGATAGCACTCGTACCCTCGACCGTGGCCAGGGGAGTTCGGGGCCTGGCGGCCGCTCCCGGGGAGTAGCTGAAGGCCACGCGTGCCCCGGCCGGGAGCCGTACGGGGAAGCTCAGCATGACACGACGGACGGAGCCGTCGCGGTGTCGGGTGATGACGTTGGCCTGGACTGGCACGTGCGTGCCGGCCCTCGCGGTCACGACGCCACCGGGCGCCCCGGGCATCAGGCCGGCCGGGACCGGCACCGAGACGCGCGCGATTTCCTGCGCCGGCGCCGATCGCGGGTTCTCAACGCTGAAATCCATCTTCGAGCCCTCCGCTGCCAGGGCGCAACTCGACAGTCCCATGGCCAGTATGACCAGCATAGTGATCCTCACGACGGTAGCCTCCGTAACGCCCTCGGGTAACGTCGCCGGGCGGCGCGCCAGTGTCGTGCGCCGTCTGTAGGGCGCGCACCTGTGGCGCGCCGCCGTTGGTGTTGCCGTAGGCCGTTGGCAGTTCGCCGTCTGTAGGGCGGGGGTTCATCCCCCGCCGCCGCTTCCGTTCCGTCTTGTAGGGCGGGGATCCCGCAGGGCGGGACCGCGCCGCCGTCGCCGTCTGTAGAACCCCCAAGCCCCGTCAAGGCCTTTGTTGTTGGCTACCTGCCGACGTTGGCGTGCGCCATACCGGCCTCACCCCCCGGCCCCCTCTCCGTCCCGGAGAGGGGGTGTCTGCGTGTGAGTGCCGGAGGTCGCAAACGAATGGCGTGTCGGCCTGGCAACGGTCCGGCGCCGAGCCATCGGCCTTGATGCCGTCTGCCGTTCACCCCTCTCCGGAACGGAGAGGGGACGGGGGTGAGGCCGACATGCCGTTCGTCGTCGATCATGCTCTGCGACTCTGCCCTCAGCAGTACCCTCCGCCCGTCCGCAGCAACTGCGGGCAGGCGCCGAGAGCCCAGAACATCTCCAACACCGCCTCCCGCGACTCCCCGCAGTTGGGCGGCGGCGCGGTCAGGTCGCCGGTGAGCGCATAGGCCTCGGCCCGGCAGCCACCGAGGCACCAGTGGCGCACGACACAGGCGCCACAGGTCGCGGCGCGGGCCGCGAGACCCAGCTTCGGCCGCAGCCGCGCCAACTCCTCCCCGTCCCGCCACAACCGCCCCGCCGGCTCCCGGGTGAAGTCGCCCACCGCCAGCTCCGGCGCGGCGAGGCTGGGGCACGCGTACATCCGGCCATCCGCGTCCAGGCACACGGTCTGAGTGCCGGCACCGCAGCCCTGGCGGGGGCTGCGTCCGCCGCGAGCCAACGACGCCTGCCCGGCCCAGGTCCGCCAGCAGGGCCGCCACTTCACGGTCACTCACTGCCCCCCCTGCCGCGTCCACCGCCGCCGGCAACGCCTTCCCCGCCGCCAGCGCCGCTACAAGGCGATCGGCGGGACGATCCACGATCGTCCAGAAGGGCAGCCCGCCCCAGACCAGCAGGACGTGCGACCCGCGGACTTCACGATAGTCGGGCGCGAGGCACTTCACTGCGTTGCCCCCCCCGCATGTCGCGGTGCAGCGCAGCGAGGAGGCCGAGCGCCGCCAGGCCGGCCGCCCAGGGAATCAGGCCGCTGAGCGAGGGCGCCAGGCCGAGGGCGAGGGTGCCGAGGTTCCAGGCCATGTGGGCGGCCACGGCAGGCGCCAGCGACCCGGACCACGCCCGCAGCAGCCCGCAGACCAGCCCCAGCCCGAGCCAGATCCCGGGGAGGGCCAGGCCGCCGTGGACGGCCATGAAGGCGAGCGCCGCGACCCCCACGCCCCCGCCCTCGCCCGTGCGCCACACCAGCACTCCCTGCAGCGTCCCCCGGAAGAAGCGCTCCTCGATCAGCGGCGCCGCCAGCCCGACCCACAGTAGCCCCCAGGCGATCTGTCCGGAGAGCGGGAAGTGGGGGGCCAGGTCCCGCACGGCACTGGGGCCGATGGCCAGCCCGCCGAACAGCCCGATCCCGGCCCCGAAGACCGCCCATGCCCAGTAGCTCGCCCGCGCCGCCGGCAACTCCAGGACCGCGGGAAAGCGGCGGTACAGGGCCCGGGTCGCCCACGCCAGCCCCAGCAGCGGGCCGACCGATCCGCCCAGCCACAGCCAGAAGGGGAGTTGGAGGTACTGCCGCGCGAGGTACTGCAGACCGGAAGTGAGACACAGGAGCGCCGCCAGCACGAGGAGCGTGAGCTCGAGAGCGGTCTGGGCCGGCGCGACCTCAGGGCCGACGGACTCGGTGGCGGGCATGGCCAGTCCCCCCTCTGGGTCGGACGGCAGCCTTCCCCCATGCGTGTGCCGTCGACCTTACACGTCGACCAGTTCGCCACTCCACCCCGAGGCATAGATCGCGTCCGTGATGCGCTGGATCACCAGGGCCTTCTCGAGGCTCGTCTTCGGCTCGCGGTCCTCGCGGATGGCGAGGGCCAGGTCGGTCACCGGCCCGACACTCACCTTGCTGAGGTCCTCTTCCCCTTCCCACAGCACCGATGAGACCATGCCCTGGTCGGCGGTCAGCTCGTCGAACCAGATCTGCTTCCAGTTGGAGGCGCCGGCGGAGGCCTGCGGCCCGGAGGCCGTGACCGCGGTCATGGTCAGTCGCAGCGAACCCTTCGTGCCGATGATCTGCCAGGCGCTCTCGGTGGCGATGGAC
>CAZIWQ010000172.1:0-9508 GCA_964542355.1 uncultured Armatimonadia bacterium | reverse complement strand
CCGGCCCCTCCGAAGACGCCCGCACGGCTTACGTTAGCGCCTATGGGGTTCATCCCCCGCAGCCGTTCCCTGCCGTTCGCTATCAGCTTCCCCGCTATCCGCTATCCGCTATCAGCTTTCCGTTCGTCACGCCACATGACTGGCATGGTCGCGGAACGGCTCACAGTAGCGCCCCATCACCTGTGCCAACTCCGCGAGCCCGAACGGCTTGCCCAGCACCTCTTTGGCCCCCAGGCGGAGTGCGTTCTGCACGTGCTCGTCGGTTTCGTTGCCCGTGATGATGACGATGGGGAGGTGGGGCCTGTCACCTACGATGGCAGCGACGATCACGTCGCCGTGACCGTCGGGGAAGTGGTTGTCGAGCAAGACGATGTCGAAGTCCTCGTTGAGGGCCTGGCTCATCCCATCGCGCAAGGTAGCGGCCCCGACCATCGTACAGCCCATCAACCGGAACGCCTTCTCGAGCATGTCGAGCAGGGCGGTCTCGTCATCGATGACTAGGACTCGGATGCACATTGCGATGCACCAACTGTCGGTAGGACCAGCGTCACTCGCGTGCCACCGTCCTTCCTGCTGTCGATCGCCAGAGACCCCCCGTGCGCCTTCACAACGCTCTGACAAATGCTGAGCCCGAGCCCGGTGCCTTGCCCGGCGGGCTTGGTTGTGAAGAACGGCTCCAGCGCTCGCTCCAGCGTCGCGCTATCCATCCCGACACCATCGTCCGTTACAATAACCTGAACTTGAGCTTTTGTAAAGCCACTGCGCAAGGTAACATGCTTCGCCTCGGCCTCGTGGGCGTTATTGAGGAGATTCACCAGAAGCTGAAGCAGTTGCGCCCGATCGCCGAATACCAACGCCCCCGCACTCTCGTCCTCAACGGAAAGCCGAACCCCCGCCTTGCGGAACTGGGGTGACACGAGGTCGCTTGCTCGCTCGACCAGCTCGCCGAGTGCGACCGGGCGGAACTCGGTCGCGTTCTTGCTCGCGAACTCCAGCAGGCTGCGCAACAAGGCGGTCCCCCGATTCACCTCATCACGCGTGCCCTCGAGGCTCTCCCGGGCAACTGGGTCCTGCACGCCCTGCAGCAGAATCTCCGCCCGCAACTGGATGGGGGAGAGGACGTTGCGCACTTCATGGGCGACTGCCGTCGCCATCTTGCCGGCGATCGCGAGGCGCTCGTTGTGCAGCGCCTTCCGCTGCGCATCATCCAGGTTCCGGACCATCTCATTGAACGCGACCGCCACGCGGCCGAGCGCGTCGCTGGTGGCGACCTCGAGCGGTGGCGTCCCGGTCTTGCCCTCGGCGATCGCCTCGACCCGGGTGCGCAGGTCGTCGAGTGGCTGCGCGACCCATGCGCTGACCACACTGGTGAGCAGCGCCGCCAGCAGGAGTGCGCACGCAAACGCGCAGAGCGCAACGGTCATGAAGCGCGGACCACGTCCCGGCAGGGCGGACGGCTTCATCCCCATGGTGAGCAGGACGGGGGCGGCGCCGAGAGTGTAGTTCCACAGGACCACCGCAGTGCTCAAGCTCTCGGGGCCGTTCGTTGTGCTCAGGGTCTCCCGCACGAAGCCCGCAGCCCCGCGCTGCTGGCGCGGAGCGTGCGTCGCCTGACCACGACCGGTCAGCTCAGCGCTCAGGAGGGTTCGCACGGAGGCTGTGCACGCCGTCTCGGCCAACAGCCGGCTCAGGTCGGCGCCGGCCAGCCGCTGGGCAACGGCCAGGACGGCTGCCGTCGCCCCCCTCGTCGCCTGCACGGGCGCCGCGGCAACTACGGCCAGCGAGCCCGACAGTGCCAGGACACCCCACGATGGGTAGCCGGCGGCGGCCGCGTGCACGAAGGCCGACTCCGCGATGGCCGCATCCAACGTCAGGTCCCGGCGCAGCGGAACGGGCGTCTGCGTCGCATCCGGATAGATCACACAGGCACTTGCCAGACCATGGGCCGCGGCCAGGTCGCGCAGCCGCTGGTCCCACTCCGCTGCCGTGCTCACAGATTGCGACCCGCCGACTGCCGCCGCTGCCGCGCTGCTAACCTGGTACAGCAACTTACCCTGTGCACGAATGGTCTGTTCGGCGATCGTCACGCGCTGGCCAAGCGCCGCCTCGTCCATCAAGCCCAGCCGCGCCTCGTTCACCGCCGACACTGCCAGCGCATACCCAAACAGCGGAATACCGATCGCCAGCGCGAACGCGACAACCAGTTTCTGGGGAAACGACAAGACGGGTGGGCGCAAAACCCACGCCCGTCCCGTGGCCCGGGTCGGCAATGCTACGCCGCCGGCACTGTTCATGGTCTGGTCCCCCTAAGGGTGAGAAGCGGTCGATGGAAAGACCGTGCGCCCCATAACCTACGCCGTCCCATTATACTGATCTCTGCTTTTGGCTTCAAGAGTGAATCAAGCAAAGATCAAGAAAACATCAGGAAAGGGCGTAGGTCACGTCGCATGGCAGCGGGACCCTCTGCTGCGCCCACCGGCACGGGCCACCAGCGGCGGCCGGTGCGGCACACCCCCAGGAACAGATGAGCAACCGACGCGAACACGCGCCGGGTGTGTACCCACATCGCCCGATCAGTTGCACCTCAAGTAGTGTGGTCGCCAGTACGGACGGGACGCGACGCTGTCCCTGCCAGCTTCGCGCATCCCCCTCCTGCTTGCCGGTTATCGCGGGCGCGCTCCGTGGCGGGTGTCTCGTGATGCGCAAGTCGTGTCCCGCATCCACCCGGCGCCGCTGTAGCAAGCAGGCCGTTGCCGCCTCCGCGTGGAATAACCGCCGAGAGCAGGCAGCAGGCACGTCCCAACCGAGTGCTACGCCATCATGTTACCCCACCGGCGTGGCGCTGGCAAGAGCGACTCGCAACAGTTTGCACACTGACACGCAGGGACATCAGCAAGGGTCGCTGGCAGCCGCGCGGGGAGCGATCGTGCCCCCATCTGCAAGGAGGAGTCCCTATGGAGCAGGGCCGTGGCTTGAGCGTTGGCCCGCGTCCCAAGATCGCCGCCGACGTGACTGAGCTGGTCGGGCACACCCCCCTGGTGCGCCTGCGTCAGGCATCGGCTGCGTCGGGTGCCCAGATCGTCGGCAAGCTGGAGAAGAGCAACCCCTGGGGGAGTGTGAAGTGCCGCATCGGGGTGGCGATGATCGAGGCGGCAGAGCGCGACGGGAAGCTCGGGCCCGGGAGTGTGATCATCGAGCCGACCAGCGGCAACACCGGGATCGGCCTCGCCGGGGCCGCCGCCGCCCGGGGCTATCGCTGCGTCCTGACGATGCCCGATACCATGAGCGTCGAGCGTCGGAGCCTGCTCAAGGCTCTCGGCGCTGAAGTCGTGCTGACTCCTGGTGTCGACGGGATGCGCGGCGCGATCGCCAAAGCACAGGAGCTTGTGGCACAGCAGCCCGGGGGCTTCATGCCGATGCAGTTCGAGAACCCCGCCAACCCGCAGGTGCATTGTGAGACGACAGCCCCCGAGATCTGGGAGGACACGGAGGGAGCCGTCGATATCATCGTGGCCGGCGTGGGCACCGGCGGCACCATCACCGGCATCGCCCGGGGACTCAAGCGCGTCAAGCCCGCGCTGCAGGCCATCGCCGTCGAGCCGGAGGAGTCCCCCGTGCTCTCGGGCGGGGCCCCGGGGCGGCACGGCATCCAGGGGATCGGGGCGGGGTTCGTTCCCGCCGTCCTCGACCTCGCGCTCGTGGACGAGATCGTCCGCGTCAAGTCCGCGGACGCCCTCACCATGACGGCGCGACTGGCACAGGAAGAGGGCCTCCTCGTGGGGATCTCATGCGGGGCGGCGGTGTGCGCTGCGGTCGCGGTGGGCTCCCGGCCCGCGAACGCTGACAAGCTGATCGTGGTGATCCTGCCGGACAGCGGCGAGCGCTACCTCAGCGGCCCGCCGTTTGTGGAAGACTAGACCGCGATCGACTGCTCCTCGCCGCGGCCCACTGACAGGGGGATTCCGCGGCGAGCGCGGTTCCCTTGCCGGCCGAGGTCGCCCGCACACTCCCCCTCGCTTGCCGTGCGATGTACGCACAGCGCCATGTCCGCCACGTCCTCCTCGCCCGCATTGCGTACCACGCAGCCAGCGGGCACCGCCTCGACACTGACCCGGCGCCGGCGGGCCCAGAACCGTGCCAGCTCGATCGGTAGCGGCGTCCACAGTGCCGGCGAGCGCTGCTTGATCCCCTCCACGATGCCGGCCCATGCGGGCGTCCAGTCGTCCGGGGTACCGGGATAGCGGGTCATCCGCGCGAACACGCGTTGGTGCCAGTTCGTGCACACGTAGCCGTCGTAGCTCAGAGCCTGCTGAGCAGCCCGCAGCCCGTCGGCGACCGCCTCCTCGATCGAGCGCGCCGTGCCTGCATCCCCATAGCAGCCGGTGACAATCCCGTCCTCGATCACGAACGGGAGCTCGATGATGTCCAGCGCCTCCCCGCGCTCGCAGTCCAGCGGTCGGAACGGCAGGACCGCGCCGCACAGGAACGAGCTATCCGTCGTCTCCGCGTACCAGGTGCTGTCGTAGAGGTGCCCCGCCTCCTGCTTGTAGCGGAGGCTGGCCGGAGCGTGCTTGAGATAGTGGCTGCGCGTGCCGGTGACGGGCTGTCCGGTCACCTCGCGGAAGAACTCGGCCTCCCCCGCCACCGCGGCCGGGTCGTCGTGACTGAGCTGGTGGATGGAGATCTCCCACCCGTCGCGCCGGAGGGCGAGCGCTGCCTCACGCACCACCGGATCGGCCAGCGAGTAGGAGGGGACGAACCAGTAGCTGTCGCGGGGGTTGGGCGCCATCAGGTAGAACGCCGACTTCACTCCCAGGCGTGTCTCGAGGTCGCGCCAGCGGGGGAAGTTGAACCAGACGTTCCCGGTCTGGTCGGCCCCGGGAGCGCGAAACGCGGGGTCGGCGTACGTGGCGTCCACGTCGTGGCTGCAGATCAGGCCGTGGCGCATGATGCGTCCCTCGCGCACCGGGTGTGGCCACACCGTTGTCAGGTGGAGCCCCAGGCGCTCGTAGGCCCACGCCAGCGCATTGGCGATGATCTCCAGGTAGGCGTTGACCACCGCGCAGCCGCCCCAGCGGGGAGCGAGGACGTCCCACAGGTCATCGACGTGGCGCACGAAACCATCGAACCCCGGGTTTCCGGCCCAGGAGAACCGCGACAGGTACAGGCCGAGGGTGGCAAAGAAGCAGCCGTTGAAGCGCACGGCACCACCCGCGTCGTCTGCCTCCACGCTGAGGAAGGGGACGTCGGCAGCCCCGCCGTCTGATTGCACCAGTCCAGAAGTGCGTCCCGGGCCGAGGCGGCGCAGCGGGCCCAGCACGGGAAGACTCGCCGGACAGCCGGCAAGCAGGCCGGTGTCGTCGGGGGTCGGCGTGAGCACGTGACACGTCCGAACCAGCTCCGCGGTGGCTCCGCTCTCGGTGCGTGACGCCTCCCGCCTAACCGCGATGCTCCCGGCCAGCGGGTCGAGGCACAGCGGGCCCGCAGGAGCGACGTCGTAGGTCAGGCCGAGCATCTCCAGGGCCTGGGTGGCCCCATAGAACGCCCAGCACGCTGCCTGCGTCGGGTCGGCGTGATGCGGGGGGCGGACAATCGTGGGGCGCATGGCGGATGACCTCCGTGTCGGATGGCTGCACTGTGGGGTCCCCTGCCAGTTCCCCGGACGGTGCCCGCGACCCTCCCCCTCGCGATGGAGGTCCTCGTTCCCGGCGCCGGGAAAGTGCTCGCGAACACGCGACCGCCGACGGAGGCCTGGCCATGCTTGCCGCAGTCATTGAGAAGCCCGGAGTGCTCACCGTCCGGGGAGTTCCCGTGCCCACGATCGATGATACTGAATGCCTGGTGGAGATCCTCGCCTGTGCGCTGTGCAACAGCACTGACCGCAAGGTGCTGGATGGCCACTTCCGCTACCTGGGTCCCGCCGCCTACCCGGGGATCGTGGGGCACGAGTCCGTCGGCCGGGTCATCGAGTGTGGCAGCAAGGTGGAGAGCTTCCAGGAAGGCGACCTGGTGCTGCGCCCCGGAGCGCGCTATGACCAGGGAGAGGAGGGCGGCGTGAACGCGATCTGGGGCGGGGTCGCCCAATACGGGAAGATCAAAGATCCGGTGCATGGTGGCAACCAGATGCACCAGATCGTCCCGCCCGACCTCGACCCGATCGCCGCCACCATGCTCATCACGCTGAAGGAGACGCTGTCGTGGCTTCAGCGCTGGCCGGTGGCGCGCGGCGAGAGCGTCGTCGTGCTCGGGAGCGGACCGGTCGGCGTCTCGTTCGGCTTCTTCGCCAAGCTGCTGGGCTGCAATCCCGTCATCGTCGTCGGGCGGCGCGATGAGCCGCTGGCTCGCGCGATGGGCGTGGGCGTGGACGCCGTCGCCAACACCGAGCATGAGGACGCCGCTGAGGTCGTGCGCCACTGGACCGACGGACGCGGCGCCGACCGTGTCATCGACGCGGTCGGTGATGATGCCCTGATCGAGCAGGGGCTCGCGATGCTCGCCAGTGGCGGCCGGCTCGGCATCTACGGCATCACCCCCACGCGCGCGCCAGGCGACATGGAGCGCCACGCCGTCGACATCGGGATGGGGCGGGCCGAGTGGGGCGTCGAGTTCTTCGGCCCCCGGGAGTGGCTGCCCCACGACCACCTACTATGGCTGGTTGACCGTGGAATTGTCCGGTTGACCGACTACTACACGCACGTCGTCCCACTAGCCGAGACCCAGCGCGGCTTCGACCTGTTGGCCTCGCGGGAGGCCTTCAAGGTGGTCATCCAGATCCAATGAGCCTGTCGCTCAGGTCCGTGGGCGCGGCTTCCAGCCGCGCCAGTCCCACATTCTGAGGGACCCCTTGTAGGAGCGGCTTCCAGCCGCGATGCCGTGCTTCCGGCCGCGATGCCGTGCTTCCGGCCGCGATGCCGTGCTTCCAGCCGCGATGAGTGTGGCAGTGCCATCCTGGCCAACCCAACACCACCACCCGGTACCCGCCGCGGCGCGGTGTGCCGTGCAGGAAGTGAGATCCCATGCGCCTGCTCCTGATCGCTGCCCTGCTGTGCCCGGTCGTCGCGTGCCTGAGCGCCCCGCAGCGCGGCCAGAACCTGTTGGCGAACCCGGACTTCGAGAGTGCCGACGCCACCCGCGCGCCGAGCTGGGGGCCGGCGGGCGCCGGCTACGCGCTGTCCGACACGACGGCGCAATCGGGCAAGCGGGCACTCGTGTGCGAAGCGGGCGATGACACCCACTACTTCGGGGCGATGCAGGAGGTGACGCTCGATCCCCCCGTGCAGCACCCGTTCCGGGTCACGGGCTGGAGCAAGGCCGAAGACGCCCACGGGGCAGACTACTGCCTCTACATGGACTGCTGGTACGCCGACGGCACCAACCTGTGGGGGCAGCGCGGCGACTTCGAGGCCGGCACCCACGACTGGCAGCCGGTGGAGTACGTCTTTGTGCCTGCCAAGCCCGTCACCAAGATCCAGTTCTTCATCCTGTTCCGGCACTGCCGCGGACGCGCCTGGTTCGATAACGTCTCCCTGAGCCTGGCCCCGTTCGAGGTGCAGCATCAGACGCTGACGCCGGGTGCCTTCGGCGGCAACAGCATTGACTACACCGCGCGCCTGTCGTTCCCCGCCGAGTGGACGGTGACCGTGCTCGCTGGCGGGCAGGCGGTGCATGAGGTCAGTGGTAGTGGGCCGGCCGCGAGCATGGCGTGGGATGGCCGCGATGCTGCGGGGAAGCTGCTGCCGGGCGGCGACTACGGCGTCCGGCTGAGTGCTCGCGACGCGCTGCGCGGCGAGGCCCTCGTCAAGGAGACGACCACCCACACCCCGCCCGGCGAGGGCCGGGGGTATGCTGCATGGGTGGCGAGCAGCATGCAGCGCGTGCTCATCAACTCGCTACCGACGCGCGCCCCCGCTCCGCTGGAGGCCTCGATCGCGCTGGCGCGCAACGAGTATGAGAGCTTCCAGCTTGCGGTGCGGGCCGCACCGGGGCGCGAGCTAACGGGGGGCCGGGTGCAGTGCTCCGCCCTGCGCGGACCCGGGGGCGCACTCATCCCCGCCGACCGCATCACCTGGCATCAGGTGGGGTTCGTGGAGCTCAAAGACCTGTTCCGCCACCCCCGACTCCCGGAGGAGGCGGTGCCCGGCTGGTGGCCCGATCCGCTGCTGCCGGTCAGTGAGTTCACCATCCCCGGCGCTACCACGCAGGCCCTGTGGTTCACCGTCTACGCGCCGCCCGCGACGCCCGCGGGCGACTATCGCGGCGAGGTGACGGTGACGTTCGCCAACGCGCCGACCATGCGGGTGGCGGTCGGGGCCGTTGTCTACGGCTTCGCGGTGCCGACGCAGCCGCACCTCAAGACCGCCTTCGCCCTCATGGACGGTTACCTGGAGAAGCTCTATGGGCCGCTCACTCCAGAGCTGCGCCGCGCCTATGGTGACTATGTCCTGCAGCGCCGCCTGAACCCGGATGACATCTCGCGGACCGATCCGCCGGCCATCGAGGACCTCGCATACTATGATGGCCGCGGCCTGAACGCCTTCAATGTGGTGAACATGGTCCGGCCACGCGGCAAGCAGACGTGGGTCTGCTGGAGTCCGCTCGAGGTCTACACCCCCGACTTCAAGCTCGACCTGATCCGGCGGCTGGACCCGTATGTCGCCGAGCTCAAGCGCCGCGGGCTGCTGGCGAAGGCCTATGTCTACACCTTTGATGAGCGGGGCGAGGAGTTCAATGCGGTGATGCGGGAGTACTTCGGCCTCATCAAGACCCGCTACGCGATCCCGACACTGACGACAGCGAAGGTGGCGCAGACGCCGGCGGCGATGCGCGACCTCAACATCGACTGGAACTGCCCCGTGTCATCGGTCTACAAGTTTGCGCAGGCGGAGCAGTGCCGGCGCGAGGGCCTGCAGGTGTGGTCATACGTCTGCTGCGGCCCGCGCTATCCGTACGCCAACTGGCTGGCTGACGACCCGCTGATCGAGGCGCGGGTGATCTGGTGGCAGGCGTATCAGCAGAAGATGGACGGGTTCCTGTACTGGGGGCTGAACATCTGGGGTCGCGCCAACAACAACTACCTGATCGACCCGGAGCACGACGGCCCCCGCCTCAAGTGGAGCATCACCACGGGCGGGGAGGACTGGGCGCGGCTGCATGGAGATGGCGAGCTGCTCTACCCGGGTAAGCACGGGCCCCTGGGGTCGATCCGCCTCGACAACATCCGCGACGGGATCGAGGACTATGAATACCTGTGGCTGCTGGCTCAGTTGACGGGGGATGTCGAGCAGGGACGGACCGCGTGCTTGCCGGTGACCTCGAGCCTGACGACGTTCACTCGCGATGAGCAGGTCGTTAGCGCGCAGCGTGAGCGCATCGCCCGCCGCATCGAGGCGCTCGCGCGCAAGTGAGAGGCATCGGGTACGCGAGCACCGGACGGCGACGTCGGCCTACCCCCCGGCCCCCTCCCCACGGGGAGGGGGAGCAACGGCGGATGACGGCGGGGGAGCGTGCC
>CAZIWQ010000171.1:0-9512 GCA_964542355.1 uncultured Armatimonadia bacterium | reverse complement strand
TCGGTCCGGGTCGTCAGCCACGTCGCTCCGCCGTTCCTCCTCTTCCCGTCGTTTCCGCCGTCTTCCGTGTGTTCCGTGTATTCCGTGGTCATCCCAGCCGTTGTCCGTGCCTTCGCCGTCGTCCGTGGTCCTATGGCTGGCGCGCCTCGATCTTCAGGTTGTCCAGGTAGAACACCGTCGGCACCACCGCGTTGCTCACGAACCCCAGCCACTGGATCTCCTTGCACTTCGGGTTGCACGGCAGCTTCTCGAACGTCCGCGCCTCCTGCCCCGGCACCGTCACCGTCAGTGTCCACGTCCCATTCGCTTGCTTCCCCAGCCCGCAGGTGATCTCGAAGTGGATCCACTGGTCGATCGGGAGCTGCATCAGCTTCTGCTGCAGGGCAGATAGCTGCCCGGTGGCATCGATGTTCAGGCTCGGGCCGACGCGATAGGGATTGGCCGCATCGCGCCACTCGTTCCAGACAATCGCGCCCTTACCCAGCCGCAGGTCATAGCTGGAGAAGCCGAGGCCACTGGTCAGGTTCGGCTGATAGTACATGTGGGGGTCGAAGATGTACTTGAGGCCGGGGGCATCCTCGAAGCACAGGCTGTGCTTGCCACTGGCCGCCTGTTGGTCGGTGACGCGCAGCCGCGCCGTGCCGTTGTCGCCGCTGGTGGCGGCAAGCTCGGCGGCGCTCCCCACGGGGGTGTTCTCGAAGCCCTCATCGAGCTTCAGGGGCGGGGCCTGGCTGCGGCGCGGGATGATCGACGGCTCGCGCTGGATGCTCCGGGCCAGCGTGACGAGGGTGGGCGGCCCGGTGATGCCACAGGTGCTCGTGTCGATCGGCTGGAAGCCCAGCTTCAGGGCCGGCGAGTCGGGCTGGAGGCGGAAGTCGCCGTTCGCGGGGTCGCGAAAGAGCGGGTCAGCAATCAGCGAATGCACGTCCAGACCCTTCGCCTGCCACTGCGCGAACGTCAGGTTCACGGGGAAGCTCAGCTCCTCCCCCTGGACCTGGTAGTAGACGTTGTTGTCGGCCTTCAGGTCGCTCTCGCGCGAGAACAGCACGCCTTCGTCGAAGTAGACGATGTTGTGCTCCAGCGTCAGGCTGGATTCCTTGTCACGCCGGCCCAGGTAGATCTGGTTATCGCGCCCGAAGGCGAAGATGTTGTTGCGGCAGAGGTTGTCCTTGCCATAGTGGACAGTCAGCCCCCCGCTGGCCGTGCGGTAGACCACATTGTTCTCGATGACCATCTGGCTGCTGCCCTCGTCGGGGTAGATGCCACCGGCCCCATAGCCCTCGGCCCAGTCATAGATGTCGTGGATCAGGTTGTTGCGGACGACGGTGCCGGGCTGGATGCCCAGGGTGTAGATGGCGGCCATGTCGCACAGCCGCCCCCGGCCGAGATGGTGGAGATAGTTGTACTCGATGGTATTGTGATGCGCCCCGCTCGGGCCATAGCCCCAACTCCACCCGCACGAGATGCCCGAGTAGTTGGCATCGCAGATCTCGTTGTGCGAGACGGTATTGCTATGGCTGTGGCCGATCCACACCGGGATGGCGCCATAGAAGTCGATGCCCAGGTCGCGGATCAGGCAGTCGCTGACACGGTTGCCGGAGGTGATGGCAGGTCCAGTGGGGACGGCGCCCTCGCCGAACCGCACCCCGCCCGCGGAGCCGTCATGGACATAGCAGGCGGTGACGGCATTGTCGGTGCAGCCGCGCTGGAACCACACGGCGTAGTTGCCGAGGTGGGCGATCTCGCAGTTGGTGAAGGAGCAGCCCCGGGCCCCGGTGGCCTGGATCGCCGCGTCGACGGTCACCGCCGCCTGCCAGTCGGAATGCCCGGTTGGCTCGAGGACGTAGTTCGTGTGCTGCAGGCCCAGGTTCCCGAAGCGGACGTTGGTGACGAGCTTGCCGGCCTGGGGATCGCCCTGGAACAGCACGAGCTGGGTCAGGCGCGGCGCGATGACCGTGGCGGTCGACATGTCTTCGCCGGGGCGCGGCATGTACAGCAGCATCCCCTCGGCCCGGTCGAGGTACCACTCACCGGGGGCGTCCAGCGCGTCGCGCAGGTTCTCCACATAGTAGCGTTGGTTCGACCAGAAGGGCCACTTGAACGCTCCGGCGAAGGTGACGGTGTGGCCGGCCTCGTCCAGTGACTTGAGCGGGAGGATGCCACTCTCCCAGTGGTAGAAGATCACGGCGTCGGCGCCGGTGAGGTCGGGCGCGGGCTTGAGGTCGCCGGGCTTGAAACGGAATGAGGTCTTGGAGGTATCGAGCTCCTTGCCATCCGGGCCGAGCACCGGGGGGGCCTTGCCCACGCTGCGGAAGTAGCCGGTGTTGGGCGTGCGTGCCAGGATCGCGCGCTGTCCGTTGACATAGAGCGCGCGCAGCGGCCACTTGCCTTCCCGCGCCTGGGGCACTGCGGCCACCCACAGGCCGGGCGCCTGTTCCCGCCAGCCGGTGATGGGCACGCCACCGGAGAGCACGGGGGGCTGGGCGCCGGCCCCGATGAAGGTCACGTCGGAGTCCTGTGGCTCCAGGACCAGGGGCTCAGCCATGAAGTGCGTCCCCGGCCCCACTTCCACGGTTGACTGGCCGGTGAGCTTGCCCTCGGCACGGAGCTTGCGGAGGGCGTTCCGGGCGGCCGTGAGCGAAGCGAGCGGCCCATCGGTACGGTCGGCATTGGGCTGGGGGAGGGAGCCGGACCAGGTGTCCTGGCCGGCTGTGGACACGTAGAGAGTCATCGGCTCCGCGGCGCAGGCCGTCACGGCCCACAGCAGTAGCGACAGACCCGTCGACCAGCACAGATGCGATGGGGACATGGATGGGCCTCCTGAAGGTGCGATGGGTGACGACGAGAGAGCGCGTGGCATCCGTCGGGAATGGCGTCGGCCACTTCCCCGCAGCCCTCTCGCTGTCCTGCCTTCCGCGTGGCGTGAGGTGGCTCCACGGGGAACTACCCCCAGTTCGGCGGCGCATCGCTCGGTCGTACCGACACCAGAAGAGCGACCGCGACCTCTACCGCTCTGTGATTCGTCCGCGCCTGCAGGATGTGTGGGAGTTCGGGCAGCTCAGGGGGTAGGAATGGGGCGGCCCCGTGTCCTATCCTGCCAACGGCAGGCACGCGCTCCATACGGAGACAGTTCGGTACACGGGGCCTCGGTAACTCCCATCCTAGTCTCTCTGGGCACCCGTGTCAAGAGCACCGTCTCGTCTCTGGTTGCCCGCCGGCCCCAGCGCCAACGAGCCCGCCGTCTTCTGCTGCTTCCGTTCCTTCGTGTGTTCCGTGTATTCCGTGGTCAGACCAGGAGGTGCCCGACATGCCGACGATCCGCTATGCCACGGCGACCACCACCCTCGGGGCCGTGCTCGTTGCCGCCAGCGAGAAGGGCCTCTGTGCCATCACGCTGGGCGACGATGGCGCCGCCCTGATCGACCGGCTGCGCAAGCGCTTCCCCGGGGCCGACGTTGTCCCCGCCGCCGCGAGCTTCCAGGACCAGGTCGACGCAGTCGTGGCCTGTGTGGAGGATCCCCGGCGCGGCCTCGCGCTCCCGCTCGACATCCAGGGGACGGACTTCCAGCAAAGCGTCTGGGAGGCGATGCGCGCGGTGCCGGCCGGGAGCACGATATCGTACGCGGAGCTCGCGGCGCGCAGCGGTCGGCCGCAGGCAACCCGGGCCGTGGCACAGGCCTGCGGCGCCAATCAGTTCGCCGTGGTCATCCCCTGCCACCGCGTCATCCGCAGCGACGGCACGCTCGGCGGCTACGGTGGCGGCGTGGAGCGCAAGCGCGCACTGCTGGAGCGAGAGGCCCGTGGGGCCACCGATTGACGAGCAGGGAGCTGATGCCCGATGACAGCGATGAAGGCTGCCGACGCGAGGGGGCGGTCCCGCACGCGCTTGTCCATTGCGCTTTTCGGTCTGGCCGGCGCGCTCATTGCGCCAACCCCGGGGGGCCACGCGCAGGGCGCCGCGCCGGCCCCCGCCGCCGCGGGTGCCGGGCAAGTCATCACTTCGTGGGAGATGGCACCGCCACCGTATGTCGTCTGGTCCGACCGGATGGTCCCCGAGGGGAAGAAGCTGGCCTTCTGGATGGACAAGGAGGTCTACGATACGCTGGACGAGGTGGGTGGGGCCTACCTGGCCCTGCGGCTGGCGGAGCTGCACAAGCTCGCGAAGCCCGCCGTCGAAGTCTGGTGCTTCCCCGAGGGGGCGGCCGCCACGGCCCGGCGCCAGGCCCTGCCCCTCACGGTGCCCGCGGCCGGGGATGAGGCGGCGATCAAGTCGCAGACCCGGGGTGGCGTCGTAGGGGTCGCCCTGGATCTGAACCTGCGCTCGCTAACCACCAGCGAGCGACACCGCTTCGCAGTCGTCTTGTCTGATGCCGGCAAGGAGATCGAGCGGGCCGAATGGCCGATGCGCCTGGTCTCCGCGACGCCTCCGCCCCGCGACAGAGTCAAGGTCGCGCTCACCCTCGTGAACCCGAACCCCGCCACGGACATCACCGCACCGGTCTTCGTCGGCGTCGCGTTGCCCCGGGGTGCGCTGCAGGAGGTCGCGAACGCGCGAGTGCTCGATGCCGCCGGCGCAGAAGTCGCGGCCCAGATTGACGCGACCGGGAGATGGAACCGCGTCGGAAGCATCCGCTGGCTGGGGGTGCGCTTCACTGCCCAGCACCGCCGTGGCGTACCCGAGACACGGTATGCATTGGAGTACGGCACCGCGGTGCGCGCGGCCGCGCCGCCGGCACCCCTCCAGGTGACCGAGAGCAAGGCGGGCCTCACCATCGTCACCGGCCCGTTGCGCGTCCTCGTCCCGAAGACCACCGGTCAGGTGATTGGCGAGGTGGCGTACGACACCAATGGGGACGGCCAGTTCGCGGCCGATGAGGTCGTGGCCGCGGGCGAGACCGAGGGCGGGCCGTACCTGGTGGACGATACCGGGAAGCGCTACCTGGCGGTCCTCGACGCCGGCCCGGAGGTGATTGTGGAGGAGCGCGGGCCCGAGCGGGCCGTGGTGCGCATCGAGAGCTGGTATGCCGCGGCCGACGGGGGGAAGCTGTGCAAGCACATCACCCGGCTGCGCGCCTATCGGGGGCTTGCCCGGCTCGATCTGTCGCACGGCTGGCTCATGACGGCGCAGTCCGAGGAGGTGCGCTTCTCCGACATCGGCTTCGCTGTGCGCGTGCCCGGCGCCCAGCGGATTGCGCTCGCCGGTGACCCGGATCAACTGCTGTTCACCGATGTCACCTCGCCGACGGTGACCCGCTATCTGCTGCAGGACCAGTGGGGGCACTACGGCATCCACATGAACTACCGGGAGACGCATTTCGCCGACCCCCGGGGGCGATCGCTGGTGCGGACGCGGATGGTGGCGGAGGGCGCCAAAAGCGAGGGGTGGGGCCTGCTGGCCAACCCGCGGGCCGGCGTCGCCGTCGGCTGCGAGGACTTCTGGCAGAACTACCCCAAAGAGGTGAGCGTGCAAAGCGACCGCCTGACGTTCCACGTCTGGCCGGCGCACGGGACGGACCGCCCGCGCCCCCTGCGGGCCGATGAGCTCAACAGCCTCTACTGGCTCCACGAGGCGCGCCTGCTCAACTTCGTCGTCCCGCCCGAGGTCGTCAACTTCCCCGAGCGCAACTGGCACACCACCAAGTACTTCATGAACCTCGCGAAGCTGCCGGATGCCGTGGGCACGATGAAGACGCACGAGATCAAGCTCGTGTTCTTCCCCGCCGGGAAGCGGAACGCAGACCTGCGGCAGGAGCTGCGTGCCGCGCTCCAGCCGACGCTGGCGGCCGTGGACCCCGTGGCGATGGCCGGCTCGGGAGTGTTTGGTGCGCTCTCTGTCAGGGACCCCGTCCGCCACCCGGCGGAGGAGCGGGCGCTGGACGCCTCTGTCCGCAACGAGGCACAGCTTGAGGAGCTCAACCGCGCCTATGGGATGTTCGTGTTCGGCGACGGCTTCTCCGGCTACGACTTCACCGAGCACCGGTTCGACGTCTATCGCAACTGGCGCAATACCCACCATGGCTGCAACCGCACGCCGTGGGTGTTGTTCTTCCGCTCCGGCGATCCGTTCATGCTCCGGCGCGGGCTGCGGAATGCGCGGCGGGTGATGGACGGCGGCCTGTGCCACTACATCAATCCCGCGAGGACCCCGGCCGCCGGCGAGCTCGACGGGTGGCTCGTCAAAGTCGTGGGCGGGATGCATGACTACAAGGGCTATGTCCCCTGGAATGCAGGCGGCCGCGTCGCCGACTACAACAGCATGACGGATTTCATGCTGTATCTGGATCACTACACCGGCGACCGGCGGGGGCGCGAGGTGGCCCTCACCTGGTGGCGCGGCGTGACCGACTGGGTCAGCCCGGGCGGGAGCTCACGCAGCACCGCCGGCACCCTCGCCGCCGCGGTGGACCTCTACCAGACAACCTGGGATCGGCGCATGCTCCCCTTCATCCATGCCGAGTTCAAGGGGCTTTGCACCGGCTGGGACACCAGGCGCGGCTGCTTCAACGAATGGCAGGCCTATGCCCCCTGGCTGGAGCGCTACTGGAACCTGACGGGCAGTGAGGCGGCCAAACAGACGCTGATCCGGTGGGCGGATGCCTTCGTCGAGGGCTACGGCGACATCTCCAGTGAGTGGGGCTCCAATGGCCTGGGCGTCCTCGCGGCCGCGGCGCTCGCCACCGGGGACGAGAAGTACCTCCAGCGCGGCAACTGGCTCGCATACCACCAGGCCGTCAGTGTCGGCAATGACCCCAACTCGATGTACGAGGGGTATGGGTTCATGCAGGGCGCCGGGATCAGCCTCAACAACTACTTCCAGCAGGAGACGCCCTATCTCCTGGAGGCCGCCAACCGCCTGAGGGGTGGCACGCGCCTGCCGGAGGACTCCTCCTTCGCCGTGCACCCCTGGCGCCAGGACCCCAAGCTGGGCCATGTCACCGAATGGTGGTTCCTCGACGAGACGGATGAGAAGATCCCGCTGCTGCTGCGCCTGCGGGGCACCGAGATGCCGCTGCATCTCACAGTCCTGGCCCCGGACGGGCAGGTGGTGGCGGAGCGCGAGGTGATGTTGGAGTTTGCCCATCCCCACGGCTATGACACCAAGTATGGCAAGCTGCAGTTTGAGCTCGCGCCGGACGGCAAGCGGGGGGTCTACCACGCGCTGCTCTCGGGGAAGACGCCCCGGTTTGCGCTGACGGCCCCGATTGCCTCCGGGGTGAAGGAGGTCTACCCGGCCAAGGACGGGGCCATCGGCATCCGCTGCGGGCGGGCCGCCTTCGCGGTCCCGGCCAACAGTGGCACCTACACCATCGAGATGGTGGCGAAGGGGACGCAGGGGCCGGCCTATGTCCAGGACGAGCGCGGAGAGATGCTCGCCACCGGCTGGAGCGCCCTCACTCCGGACGGCAAGGTCTCCGTCGGCTTCCCGTTCACCTTCGACTCCGCCACACGCCAACGACTGCTGCTGCTCGCCAACTACGGGGATGCCAACACCTTCACCGTCAAGGGCAAGTCCCCGCCCCGGTACTATGCAGTCAGCCTGGGCCGCCTGTTCGATCCTGAGGTCGGAGGGGGTGCCCGATGAAGCGCCTTAGCCTGCGGGTAATGCTGCACGGCTTGGTCGTGCTCAGCCTCACGGCGTACCCGGCGCTGTGCGAGCCGAAGGCGCCGGACATGACGAACTCGATCGGCATGCCGTTTGTCCGGATCCCGGCCGGGAAGTTCGTGATGGGCACCCCGGCTGGTGAGTGGGGCCGCTGCGGCAATGAAGGGCCACAGCGCGAAGTGACCCTCACGCACCCCTTCTACATGTGCCAGGTGGAGACCGTCAACAAGTGGTTCCAGCAGTTCATGAAGGAATCGCAGTACGACCCCAAGCCCGGGAATGAATGCGACTTCCAGTTCGTGCTGTATCTGAAGGAGCCCAAGGAGCGGGATGAGCGCCACGAGCTGCAGCCGGTCAGGTTCGTGAGCTGGTATGCGGCGCTGCGCTTCTGCAACTGGCTGAGCACGAAGGAGAACAAGCCGCCCGTCTACGTCTTCGACGCGCAGGCGAAAGAGGGCGAGTACGAGCTGCCGGTCGTGAACATGCAGGCACCGTATGGCGGTGGCTATCGCCTGCCAACGGAGGCGGAGTGGGAGTATGCCGCGCGGGCAGGCACCACGACAGCGTTCTACTTCGGCAAGGACGACACCGACCTCGGGCGCTACGCGCACCTCGAGAAAGCCTACTATGCGCCGATGGAGCCGCGCCAAATCCCCTCGAGCAAGCTGCCGAACGCCTGGGGGCTGTACCACATGGTGGGCAATGTGGGGGAGTGGTGCTGGGACCGCTACAGCCCGAGCTACGAGTACTATGAGACACTCGACCCGGTGGGGCCTTCGCGCGGTGAGTTCCGGGTGTGTCGCGACGGCGCCGGGATGGGGCGCTTTGGCATTGCGCCCGCCTACGGCCGCTCAGGCTCCCGGCTTCCCGAGCTGCCGAGCGTCACCCGCTACTGCGTCGGCTTCCGCATCGTCGCCGGGGTTACACCTCAGGGATAGGGAGGGCGCTATGCGTAGGGTTGCGATCATCGGTGGCGAGACGCACATCGGCGAGATCACCGCCCTCGTGGGGAGAGGGCTCACGATCGTCGGCGCCACCGTGCGGCCGGAGCAGCGTGACTGGGCGGAGAGCACCTTCGCCGCGCCGGTGTTCGACAACACGGACGAGTTGCTCACCGCGACGCGCCCCGACCTCGTGGCGGTGGCCAATGAGAATGACCGGAAGGCCCCGGCGATCCTCGCGGCGCTCCGGGCCGGCTGCGACGCCATCGTCGATAAGCCGCTGGCCATCGCGCTCGATGAGCACGAGACCATCGCGCGCTTCCTGGCCGAGCATCCCCGCCAACGGCTGCTGATGCTGCTCACCTTGCGCGGGCACAGCGAGTACGCGGCACTGCGGCAGGTGATTGCTACCGGCGAGATCGGGACGCCGGCGTTCGTGCACGTGCGGATGGCGGTGCGTCTCAAGCGCGCGGAGCGCCCGCCGTGGTTCCTGGATGTGAAGCGCTCCGGCGGGCTGTTCGCCGATCTGCTCGTCCACGGGCTGGATCAGGTCGAGTGGCTTAGCGGCGAGCGCATCGTGACGCTGGCGGCCGTGACCGGCAATCTGGGCGAGCCAGCAGAGGTGAGCCTGCGCGATCATGCCGCGGTCTTCTGCGAGCTGTCCGGCGGGGCCGGCGCGCTGGTGGAGGGGCAACGGATGCTGCCTGACACGCTTGGCTCGGACTACCGCGTGACCGTCGCGGGCACGCGGGGGGTGGCGGACCTGCGGATGGGGCGAGGGGTGACGGTGTCGTCTCCGGCAGGCGCCGAGGCCGCGCTGGCGAACCTCCCGGAGACAGTCTCGATCGTGGCAAACTGGCTGGCGACGGCCGATCGCGAGGGCGGGATCGTGCCCCAGGCGGCCTCGCTGCGCGCCAACCGCCTGGCGCTGCTGGCCACACAGGCGGCGGCGACGGGGCAGCGGGTCG
>CAZIWQ010000170.1:0-9521 GCA_964542355.1 uncultured Armatimonadia bacterium | reverse complement strand
GGCGCGGGTGCGGCCTGGGTCGCGGAGGGCTGTGGGGCGGCCACTCGCGTGGGCGCCGGCGATGGTGCGGCCACCCGCCGGTCACCCCCGGCACTGCCCCGGGGTGCGGCTGGCTCGGGAGGCTCACACAGCTTGACGAGTGTCAGCTCGAGCAGCAAAGTATCCTGGGTGCTGATGCGCAGGTCGGCCTGCGCTGCGGACAGGGCGTGAATGGCGGCGAGGAGGCGGTCCGTGCCGAGGGTGGCGGCCTGGGCCCGCATCCGCGCCTGCCCCTCCTCGCCGGGTAGTCGCCACGCCGACGGCTCGCTCCCGAGGCCAATGCGCAAGAGGTCGCGCAGGTAGAGCGTCAGGTCGGCCAGCAGTTGCCCGACATCCTTGCCCTGCGCGACAACCCGGTCGACGACGGTGAACGCTGCCGTGACGCTGCCGGCGGCGATCAAGTCGGCGATCTCGGCCAGCGTGTCGGCCTCGGTCACGCCGAGCACGGCATTGACGACGTCGAGGCCCACGGGTCCCTCGGTATAGGCCACGATCTGGTCGAAGATGCTCTCGGCATCGCGCATCGCCCCTCCGGCGGCGCGGGCAATGGCCTCGAGCGCGGCCGGCTCGGCGGTGATGTTCTCGTGAGCGGCGATGTCGGCCAGCGCCTGGCTGATCTTGGCCACCGGGATCTGGCGGAAGTCGAAGCGCTGGCAGCGTGACATGATCGTCGCCGGCACCTTGTGCGGCTCGGTGGTGGCGAGGATGAAGAAGCTATGGGCCGGCGGCTCCTCCAGCGTCTTGAGCAGCGCGTTGAACGCCTCGGTCGTCAGCATGTGGACTTCGTCGAGGATATAGACCTTACAGCGTGCCTCGGCGGGGCTGTACTTGACCTTCTCCCGCAGGTCGCGGATCTCGTCGATGCCACGGTTGGAGGCGGCGTCGACCTCGATCACGTCCATCGCGCGGCCGTCTTGCACCGCCCGGCAGAAGGCGCACTCCCCGCACGGCTCCGGGGTCGGGCCGTTGACGCAGTTGAGGGCCTTCGCGAGCACGCGGGCCGAGGAGGTCTTGCCGGTGCCGCGCGGGCCCGAGAACAGGTACGCGTGGGCGATCCGTCCCGTCCGGACGGCGTTCATCAGCGTCCGGCTGACGTGCTCCTGCCCGACGACGTCCTCGAAGCGCTGTGGTCGGTACTTGAGGCTGAAGGAGACGTAGGACATGCAGATCATTGTCCCGTTCGTGGCATCAGGGGGCATTTCCCCGGCGCCGGGGAGCGACCTCCCCGCAGTGGGGCCGGGCGGGGGGCATCCGCCCCCGGACGACGAAGCGGGGGGCGCAGCGCCAGGCCGCGCCCCCCGGAGATCAATTGGTCGTGCACCCAACGTCGACAACGTCGCCCGGGCGTTACCCTCGCAGCCGGCTCCGGCCAGGTTGACCGCGGCACCGGAAGCGGATCGCCTACCGCTGCTTCCTTCCGGACCTGACGGGGTTCAGCGAGGCTTCCTTGCGCGGGACCCAACCTTCAACACCACTTACGAGGGTCAGACCCCAAACGGCGAGGCCTCGGGCGGGAATTCGCCCCCACTAGAGCGGATTGTGGGTACAGGGCACCGCTAGTTCCCCGGCTAGCACGACCAAACCACCAGACGACCAAACCAACTTCGGGCCTTGACGGCACCACGCAGGGGGCCGCGTGGTGCGGATGGCGGAGAGGGTGGGATTCGAACCCACGTGCCCCTTGCGGGACAACGCGCTCTCCAGGCGCGCACCTTCGTCCGCTCGGTCACCTCTCCGCTCGCGGAGATGCCATCCTTGCCCCCGGCGCGACAGCGGCCACCGCCGGCCGCGTACGCCGCGCGGGGGATGAGATCAGGGTGGCGGAGAGGGAGGGATTCGAACCCTCGACTGGGGGTCGCCCAGTACACGATTTCGAGTCGTGCGCGATCAACCGGACTCTGCCACCTCTCCGCGGATATCAAAGGTCACGCACTCCCGGGTCAGCTCGGTAGATGGCGGCCCCGGGCCGATTCGAACGGCCGACCTTCAACTTAGGAGGTTGCTGCTCTATCCTGCTGAGCTACGGGGCCACGGGCATGAACAAGATTGAGCTATGGGCTATGACCGGATGACCCCATAGCGCATAGCTCAATCTGCCCGGAAAAGGTATTGGCGCGCCGACCGCGATTTGAACGCGGGACCTTCGGCTCCGCAGGCCGACGCTCTATCCGCTGAGCTACCGGCGCGCTAATCCTGCTAAGCCCGCTGACAGATGCTGTCTGGGGGGAGGCCTGCGGGGCTCCCCGTCTGTCTGGGCTCCACTAGGGGTCCGGCCGAAACGGCCACTTCCGGCCGGCCCCCGAGGTGTGACGAGCGGCTGAGTGCCCTCCAGAGCCATTCTGACGTGGCTTCGCGGCCTCACAACGGCTTCTCGGCCGCTCTGCTAGTTGTCTGGTACGCCCGCCGCGATTCGAACGCGGGGCCTTCGGCTCCGGAGGCCGACGCTCTATCCAGCTGAGCTACGGGCGCGAACGCGGCGACGGCCTGACCCCCATCCTGCCTCGCAGCCGGATGGTTGAGTGGCGGAGAGGGAGGGATTCGAACCCTCGACGGAAGTTTCCCCCCGTAGTCGCTTAGCAGGCGACCGCCTTCGACCACTCGGCCACCTCTCCGCGGACGGATATCATAGCACACCGCGCCATGGGTTGCAAGGGCGTCTCGCGGGCCTCGCCCTTGACAGCGCCACACGCCCAATCTACACTGCCGCAAACTCCATCCTGGTGCAGTCACCACCCCTGGTGAGGAATGCTCATGACGATCACAGAGAAGCTCCTGGCCCGCGCCGCAGGGCGCGAGCGGGTGCGCCCCGGCGACTTCGTCAACTGTCGGCTCGACCTCGTCCTGGCCAATGACATCACCGCGCCGCTGGCGATCGAGGCCTTCCGCGAGATGGGCGCGACGCGCGTATTCGACCCGGGCCGCATCGCGCTGGTGGCCGATCACTCGACCCCCAACAAGGACATCAAGTCGGCGATGCAGACGAAGCTGATGCGCGACTTCGCCCGAGAGCAGTGGGTGGTGCACTACTATGAGGCCTGCGACGGGGGCATCGAGCATATCATCCTGCCTGACAAGGGCGTCGTGCTGCCGGGTGAGGTCGTGATTGGTGCCGACTCCCATACCTGTACCTACGGGGCCCTCGGCGCGTTCGCCACCGGGGTCGGGTCGACCGACGCGGGTGCCGGCATGGCTCTCGGCGAGTGCTGGTTCCGCGTGCCGGAGAGCATGAAGCTCGTGTTCCGCGGACAGCGGCGCCGCTGGGTGACGGGCAAGGACCTGATCCTGTTCACGATCGGCCAGGTGGGCGTCGATGGCGCACGCTATCTAGCAATGGAGTTCGCCGGTCCCGTCATCGAGACCCTGCCGATGGCCGACCGCTTCACGATGTGCAACATGGCGATCGAGGCCGGTGGCAAGAGCGGGATCATCGCGCCGGATGCCACCACGCGGGAGTGGGTGCAGCCGCGCGCCACGCGCGAATACACCGCCCTCACCAGCGACCCCACGGCCGAGTACGCCAGCGTCTTCGAGTGGGATGCGGGCGACATCGAGCCGCAGGTGAGCTTCCCGCACCTGCCGGAGAACGCGCGGCCGCTGTCGGAGGTGGGGGAGGTGGTCATTGACCAGGCCGTCATCGGTGCGTGCACCAACGGCCGGCTGGAGGATCTGGAGGCCGCGGCCGAGGTGCTGCGCGGCCGCCACGTTGCTCGCGGCATGCGCTGCCTCATCATCCCCGGCAGCCAGCAGATCCACCTGGAGGCGACCCGCCGCGGCCTCGTCGAGGCCTTCCTGGAGGCCGGCTGCCTCGTCTCCACCCCCACGTGTGGGCCATGTCTGGGTGGTCACATGGGGATTCTGGCTCAGGACGAGCGCGCCGTCGCCACCACCAACCGCAACTTCGTCGGCCGCATGGGACACCCGGAGAGCGAGGTCTACCTCGCCAGCCCGTACGTCGCCGCGGCCAGTGCGATCGCCGGCAAGATCGTCGGGCCCGATGACCTGTGAGCCGCGCTCACCGGCGTCACGATACCACCGGGCCGCAGCGGCCCGTCAAGGGGACCTGGTCATGAGCATCCACGGCACCGCCCACAAGTACGGCGATCATGTCGATACCGATGTCATCATCCCTGCGCGCTACCTCAACTCCAGCGACCCGCAGGAGCTCGCCGCCCACTGCATGGAGGACATTGACGCCGACTTCCTGCGCCAGCGCAGCCCCGGCGACGTCATCGTTGCGGGACGCAACTTCGGGTGTGGCAGCTCGCGCGAGCACGCCCCCATCGCCATCAAGGCGGCCGGCATCGCCTGCGTGATTGCCGAGAGCTTCGCCCGCATCTTCTACCGCAATGCGCTCAACATCGGGCTGCCGATCGTGGAGTGTGCGGAGGCGAGCGCGGGGATCGCGGCCGGCGACGAGGTCGAGGTCAACCTGGAGCAGGGCATCGTCCGCAACCTCACCCGCGGCACACAGTTCAGCTTCGCCCCGCTGGTCGGCATGGCGCAGGAGCTGGTGGCGGCCGGAGGCCTCAAGCAACTGGTGAGGAAGCGGCTGGCGGGGTAGGGGGGCGGCACGGGGACGGGGACGGCAACGGCGGCATGTGGCAGTGGGCATCAGGCAGCGGGCTGCGGCGGGGAAACGGCGAATGGCATGTCCGCCTCCCCCCCGGCCCCCCTGGGCGCCAAGACACGCGCGAACGCCGGCTCGGGGTTGTGGCGGGGTGAGGTCGGCACCGACGGGGCACAAGTCCCCGCCCAACAACGGCACGGCATGTCTGCCTCACCCCCGTCCCCTCTCCGTACCGGAGAGGGGTGAACGACCGCAGCGCCGGCAGATGGCAGGCCCCATCGTGTCGCTGTGTCCGCAGGCCACCCGTGAGCGACACCCGGCGCCCACCCTCAGACACCCCCTCTCCGGGACGGAGAGGGGGCCGGGGGGTGAGGCCGGTACGGCGCACCCCAACGTCGGCAGGTGACCACTGACAACGGCCGGGACGGGGCTTTGGAATTCTGCACACGTCAACGCCGGCATGGCGGTGTCGTTGGCATCTCCGCCCTCTCCCTCCTCACCACCTCCGCCAGCGACCCCAGGCAGGTTACCCCGGGATCGTCTGGCACAGCCAGCATTGAGGCGGTCGTGTTCGGCGCCAGCAGCGCATCAGGGGCGATGGCGCTCAGCGGCACCAGCACAAACTGGCGGCGGGTGAGCTCGCGATGGGGGATGGTCAGTCGCGGTGTGTCGATGTGCCGGTTGCCCAGCAGGAGGATGTCGATGTCGATGGCGCGCGGCCCCCAGCGCGGTGCCGGCTCGCGCCCGAGCACCGCCTCGAGCCGCTTGGCCTCCGCCAGCAGCTCGAACGGTGCGAGTGTCACGCGGGCGGCCAGGACGAGGTTGAGGAACGCCGGCTGCGCAGTCACACCCCAGGGAGCAGTTTCGTACACGGGGGAGAGGCGGAGCAGGTCGAGACCCGGGAGGAGGGCCAGGCGCATGGCGGCGCGGGCGAGTACGTGCGCGCGCCGCCCCAGGTTGCTCCCCAGGCCGAGATAGACGAGGTCACCCGGTGGTGGCATGGCGCGGAGCGGGGGGGCGCTCAGGACGGCCGCGGCGGCCGACCGGCCAAGGTGAGGAGGCTGGCCCGATTGGCCTCCAGGAACTGGTGCAGCGCTCCCGCGGTGAGGGAGAAGCCGCGCTCGCCGAGCGCCTCCTCGGGGTCACCACTGAGCTTGAGGCGGAAGCAGAGGTCGACCTCCGCGAGGGCCGCCACCTGCCGCATCTGCAGGGCGTCGAGTGCCCGCAGCGCGTCGCGGGCGGCGAGGGCGACGTCGTCGTCGGGCTCGGAGACGTTGGCGGCAATTGCGAGACGGTCGGCCGCGGCGTGGTAGTTCTGGAGCCGCTGCTCGATCAGGGCCAGCTTGTAGTGCGCATAGGAGTCCAGGGGGGCCACCTCAACCCAGCGCAACGCGGCCTCGCGCGCCCGCGTCACCTCGCCGGCATGCTCGCACGCGGCGGTGAGCAGCGCCAGCAGGGGGATGTCGGTGGGGGAGGTCGTCAACTCGTTGGCGCACAGGCTCGCCGCGTGGCGGAAGTGCCCCGCGGACATGTGCCGCTCGACAGTTGCAATGATATCGCTCGTGGGCTTCACCCCTCGCCACCTCCGCGACGGAGGCTGCGGGTGGCCAGGAACCTTCGACGCTGGCTCCCCATGGCTGCTCCTCTTGGTGCCGATGCAAGCTGCATCTGCTGCTGCGGCGTCAGGCCCCCCCCCGGACCGTGTTCGTCACTGATGTGGAGAGTCCTTCCTGTCTTGCGGAGCCTATCTGAGTCAGGCCACCAGACTGCGTCTGGCGGCGGTCTGCGCACAGGTGTGACTGACCGGCGCTGTACCCATGAGGCTGTCTGGATGTGTGCCGGCCGCTGGGTCAGGGCATTTCGCGCCGGGGGATCGCCCGCGGTGCGGTCGGCGGGGCCGCGGCGCCCGGGGTGGCGGCCGGCGGCGCTGCGGCGTCGACATCGCGCACCGGCGCGGTGGCGGCCGCGACGGGCACCTGGCCGGTCGCGATGATGGCAGCGACCTCCTGCTGATCCAGCGTCTCCTTCTCGAGCAACACCTCGACGAGGATCTCGAGCCGGTCGCGGTGCTCGGTCAGGATCTGCTTGGAGCGGTCGAAGCACTCATCAACGAGACGCCGGATCTCGACATCGATCTGGCGGGCAATGTCCT
This sequence comes from uncultured Armatimonadia bacterium, assembly GCA_964542355.1. Taxonomy (GTDB): domain Bacteria; phylum Armatimonadota; class Zipacnadia; order Zipacnadales; family JABUFB01; genus CAZIWQ01. The sequence continues at coordinate 2,763 of CAZIWQ010000170.1, read as the reverse complement.
CGCTGTAATTGCGCTCCTCCCCCAGATCGCGGGCGAGGAAGATCGGGCCATGGCGCTTGCCGTAGGTGAGCGGTCCGAGCGCGTCGCTCATCCCGTACTCGGTGACCATCTGGCGGGCCATCTCGGTGACGCGCTCGAGATCGTTGGCGGCGCCGCTGGTGACCTCGTCAAGCACCAGCACCTCTGCCGCCCGGCCGCCGAGCGCCTGGGTCATGCGGTTGATCAGCTCGCTGCGGGTCATCAGGTACTTGTCAACCTCGGGCAAGCTGATCGTGTAGCCGAGTGCCATCCCGCGCGGCAGGATCGTCACCTTGTAGGTGGTGTCGAAGCCGGGGATCATGCAGCCGACGAGTGCGTGGCCGGCCTCATGATAGGCGAGGACCTTGCGCTCCTTGTCACCGATCACGCGGCTGCGGCGCTCCGGGCCGGCGATGACCCGCTCGATGGCCTCGTCGAACTCGGCGGTGTCGATACGCTTCTTGTCGCGGCGGGCGGCGAGCAGAGCCGCCTCGTTCACCAGGTTCTCGATGTCGGCGCCGGAGAAGCCCGGCGTGCGGCGCGCCATCGTCTTGATGTCCACGCCCTCGCCCACCGGCTTGTCCTTGGTGTAGATGGCCAGGATCGCCTCGCGCTCGACGACGTCGGGATTATCGACGACCACGCGGCGGTCGAAGCGCCCGGGGCGCAGCAGCGCGGGGTCGAGGATGTCCGGGCGGTTGGTGGCGGCCAGGATGATGATGTCGGCGTTGGGGTCGAAGCCGTCCATCTCGACCAGGAGTGCGTTGAGCGTCTGCTCGCGCTCATCGTGCCCGCCACCGAGGCCGGCCCCGCGCAGGCGGCCGACGGCATCGAGCTCATCGATGAACACGATCGCGGGGAGGTGTTGCTTGGCCTGGTCAAACAGGTCGCGGACGCGGGAGGCACCCACGCCCACGAACATCTCGACGAAGTCGGAGCCACTGATGTAGAAGAAGGCGCAGTTGGCCTCCCCGGCCACCGCGCGCGCCAGCAACGTCTTGCCGCACCCCGGGGGGCCGACGAGCAGAACGCCACGGGGGATCTTCGCCCCGAGCGCCCGGAACTTCTCCGGGTCGCGCAGGAACTCGACGACCTCCTGCAGCTCCTCCTTGACCTCTTTCATCCCGGCGACGTCGTCGAACGTCACCTTCTCGAAGTTCTCCCCGAGCAGCTTCGCCTGGCTGCGCCCGAACGACAGGGCCTGCCCGCCGCTCATGCGCATCTGGCGGGTGAAGAACACCCACAGGAAGATGAGGATGGCGAGGGGGACGAGGACATTGGTGGCCAGCGTGAGCAGTCGGTCGGCCCACATCCCCTGGCCGATGTTCACGTGCGTCCCCCGCAGCTCAGCGTCGGCACTGAGCTGGCGGGTGGTCAACGGGTCGAGCCAGACATCGACGCGGAACTTCTCGTTGGGCTTGCTGTAGTGTTGGCGCCCGGCGGGGGAGAACACGCCCTCGACGCGGCGCGGGCCCTGGATGGTCATCTCGGAGATATAGCCCGCCCGCACGGCGGAGTGGAACTCGCTGGCATCCAGCTTGCGGGTCGTGCTGGGCCCGGACAACTTGGGGATCATCAGGAAGGCGTAGACAAACGCGACCGCCACGATGATGATGACGATGGGATTCTGTCTGCTCATGCGCATTGCTGAGCCTCGCGGCTCAGCCTCCTGTCTGCCGGTGGGATGCGCGGCGCTCCCACACCAGTTGCACGCACTCAGTCGCCTGTGGGTCGACCGCCGCGGCCTGCGCCAGGCAGAGGCCCGCGACCCACAGCACTTCCCCTTCCGGGTTCACAACAACCGGGACATGGCCGCGTTCCGCACGGGGGAGCTTCGCGTCGATGAACACATCGTGCAGTTTCTTGGTGCCCGTCATCCCCAGCGGCGCGATGCGGTCGCCCGGCCGCCACGCCCGGACGACGAGTGCGCGGCCGACGGCCGCCACGGCGACACAGGCGCTGTGGGCGGGCTGCTGCTTCAGGTCCGCAGGCGGGCGTGAAAGCATGCCGCTGATGGCTCCGCCGAGGGGGAGGTCGACGCGCCCGGGAATGTCCACCACAACCTGCCAGTCCCCCGGGTCGGGGGTCGCGGCCCGCGCCCGGGACACCACGAGCAGATTATAACCGCGTTTCACACAAACCTCAAACGGCAGATTCACCCCTGCCGCCGTGCGTCCGTGGCGGACCAGGGCGATGAGGTCGTGGATGTGCACCGCGCGACAGCCGGTCAGACCGGGCCATACCTGCCGCAGGGCGTGGCGCAGCACGCGCGCCAGCAGGCCGTCGGGCATCGCCTGCAGGGCGCCGAGATCCAGCGCCAGGCCCTCCTCGCCAGCTCCCCGGGCCTGCGCGAACGCCCGGAGGACCTCGGGACCAGTCCATGCCAGCTCGGCCTCGGCGGTGTCGGCCAGGCGCAGCAGGGCGGCGTCGACACCCGGTGCGTACTCGCGCTCCAGCAGCGGCAAGAGTTGCAGCCGGATGCGGTTGCGCAGCGAGAAGTTGGTGTCGAAGTTGGTGGCATCAAGCCGAGGCACGAGGTCGTGCGCGCGGCAGTAGGCGTGGGTCTCCTCGCGGGTGACGAGGATCAGGGGGCGGATGAAGCCCCCGCCGACCGGCACAATGCCCTGGAGACCGTCGAGGCCGGTGCCGCGCAGCACGTGCATCAGCACCGTCTCGGCCCGATCGGTGGCGGTGTGGCCGAGGGCGATGCGGGAGCAGACGTGGCGGGCGGCCGCGGCGCGGAGG
>CAZIWQ010000169.1:0-9532 GCA_964542355.1 uncultured Armatimonadia bacterium | reverse complement strand
TCGGGCGTACCGGTCCGGCGCCGTCTGCCGCCCGACAAGAGTGTCGGGCGTACCGAGGTCTGGCGTGCGCGCGGAGGTAAGCAGGGCCGGCGCGGGGAAGCGCTGGTCAGCGCCCTGTCACGCATCGGACCGCAACAGGAAAGGACCGGACACCCGATGACCACCACGCAGCCACATCGTTCGCATCAGCGATCCGCCCTGTCGTGCCTGATCCTGAGCGCCGCTGCCCTGCTACTCGCAGCCGCGGCTGTGTGCGCCGCGGAGGCATCGCCCTGGCTGAACGCCCGGGACTGTGGGGCCTCCGGGTCGCAGTTCTCAACCTCGGCGACCACGACGGCGGGCTCGAACCAGATCACCGTCACGGACCCTGGCGACTTCCAGGTCGGCCAGGGCATCATGGTCTCCCGCTGCAATGTCCATACCAGCCAGACGAGCCTGTGGGGGCCGCGGAGGAAGTACGCCGCCTCCACACCGCTGAAGGACCTGGTCGAGATGCGGGGCTTCGACGGCAGCCAGGGGAGCTGGGTCGTGTATGTGCTCGACATCGCCCCCGGGGACCAGCCGACCTTCCGCTGGACCGACGACCTCGGCCGCACCTGGCAGGGCGCCGGGGCCAAGATCACGTATGATTGGCAGCCACTGGCGAAGGGCCTCGAGGTGCGCTTCAAGGAGTTCAGTTGGGGTGATGGCTACTCGGTTGTCATCTCCTACCGCGATCAGCTCATCACGACCATCGAGAAGATCGAGGGCAAGGCCCTGACGGTGAAGGACGCCGTGGTGCGGCACAACGATGGGGTCGCGCTCCAGGCGACGATCGACCGGGCACTGAAGGAGCGCCGGAACGTCTGGATCCCCCCGGGCTGCTACCGCATCGCCGCGCCGTTGAGTGTCAAGGATGCCGCGGCGATCACCATCCAGGGCGTCAACCCGGTCGACACAGTCATCGATATCAGCGAGGGCGAGGGAGCCTGCTTCAAGCTGACCAATGGCACGGAGGTCACCCTCCGCGACCTGGGCATGGTCGGGCACACCGGCTACCAGGATCGCGATCAGTGCGGGGCCATGCGGACGCAGGGCGGCACGGCCCTGTGGGGCTTCTACTACAAGTTCTGCGCGGCGCTCGGCGTGAGCGGCACGGAGCGCGTACTGGCGGAGAACTGCCATGCGCGGCGCATGTCCGGCGAGTGCTTCTACTCCGGTGGGCCCGGCCGCTGGGGCGGCAGGGAGCCCAAGCTGTACTCCAAGAGCATCATCTACCTGCGCTGCTCGGTGGAGGACTGCGGGCGCAACGCCTTCAACAACAACGACTTCGCCGAGAACACCAGCGTCCTGTATTGCCGCGTGCGGGATGTGGGGGGGTGCACGTGGGAGGGGGCCTCACGCTTTGTCCACTTCGTCGGCAACTACGTCCGCAATGGCGGCACCGTCGCGATGGGCAACATCGGCAGCCGGGATGCGGGCCTCGAGGTCCTGCCCAGTGCGCAGCACATCGTGGCCGACAACGTATTCGAGGAGGGGGTCTGCTATGGCGGCTGTGCCGTGCGCGCCGCGGTGGGTGCGACCCAGGTCATCATCCGGAACAACCTGTTCGTCAACCACGGGACCTCGGCGGTGGAAGTGCTCGGGATGGGAGACGACCGGCATCTTCCCGCCGGGCAGTCCGTGATCGCCGGCAATAGCTTCGACATGACCTCGGTCGGGCAGTACGCCCTCAACCGCCACGCCATCCTCGCCTCCGCCAGCGACGTGACCATCAGTGACAATCAGATCTACGTGCGCGGGGCCTGCGACCCCCTGGTCACGGGCATCCGGCTGGGCGAGCCGGCGGTCAACCTGAACGTCCACGACAATCTCATCCGCAACTGCGGTGGCGGCCTGGCAGCTACCCGGGGACGCTCGGCGGTGACGGCGGTAACCGACCCGCAGACCTTCGCCATCGCCGGGGGCGGCGTCCCGCTGGAGCGACGGAGGTCGCACCTCTACCGCGGCTGGACGGCGGTGTTCTTCCGGGGAGCGGCGCCGCTTGGGCAGTCCACCATCGAGGGGTTTGATGCCGAGAAGCTCACCTTCAAGCTGACGGCCCCGCGCGAGCTCAAGGTCGGTGACATGCTTGAGGTCTATGCGCCGATGGGCGCCAACTGGAGCCTCCACAACAACACCATCACCGACTGCCAGCGACCCATTTCCCTGGATGCGTATGGCAGCCCGACCTCAGTCTTGCGCGACAACATCCTGACGCACGGCACCGTCACCGGGGTGAAGCAGGCGGTGGTGGTCAACGGCCGGTTCAAGTTCCTCGGCAACCAATTCAGCGGGTTCGATGAGCCCGGGTCTTGCGTCCTGGCGCTGTCTCCGGATCGCTTGGGCCAGCCGTGCCGCAACCTGTACCGCGACAACACCTTCGAGGGCTGTGCGAGCGTGGTCAGCGAGAGTCAGCCGGGCCTGTGGGAGGCGGCTGTCAGTGCGGGGAACGTCGCGATCGGCGGGGGAGCGGCGCCCACGGGCGTGGGCGTCGTCGCCCCGTCGCCCGTCGAGGCCAAGCCCTAGCCGCGAGTCTGGCCGGTCCGCGTCAGGCCATCGCTCCGTACTCGTCAACGAGCTCGCGCATGAGGTCGATCCTGGCCTCCTCGGCGCCGGGTGGGACCTGGTCGCCGGCGCCGGCGATCAGACGCGGGCTGGCATGCCTGAGCTCCAGCCATCGTCGCACCGCCGCGGTGAAGGCTTCGCGCGGCACCGTCGGCAGCCACAGGTCGGGCGGCACGCCGCCCGACAGGATGAGCCCGGGGCCGGCCTCCTCGCGGCACTCGCGCGGTGTGAGGTCGCCCATCGGCGTGGGCGTCACCGCATCGGCACAGTCGGCGCCGAGGTCGGCGAACAGCCGCAGCAGGCCCCGCAGCCGGCCGTCGATGTGCACGGCCACGTACTTGCCGGCCGCGTGGAGCCGCTCGATGGCGGCCTGGTAGTAGGCCCCCGACCAGCGCCGGACAAAGTCCGGTGGCTGCAGGTCGCCGGAGAAGTTGTCACCCATGATGATGACCTCGGCGGGTGAACCCGCCAGGAGGTCAATCATCCGCAGGTTGCTGGTGTTGATCTGGTCGACGACTTCGCGCACCGTCGCGGGCCAGTCCGCGATCGCGTAGACGGTCCCCTCCACCCCCATCCACAGGCTGAGCAGGTAGCCCATGCCGCTATAGCCGGTGCCGATGTAGGCCACGCCGGCATCCCCGATCCGGTCGACCCACGGCTGGTAACGCTCCCAGGCTGCGCCGAAGTGGCGGCTCCCCAGGGCGCAGCCCAGCACGCGGAGGTCTTGCTCGCTCCGGACGCCCCAATCGCGGATCGCCCACGAGTAGCTGGCCGGCTCCCAGATGCGCGTCCGCTCGATGGTGCCCAGGGGCGTCGTGAGCCGCCAGGTGATCGCCGGGCTGCCGGCACAGTCATGTCTCGTCACCTCGGCGCAGACGTCCGGAGCGTACTGCACGGTGTAGAAGCCGGCCAGGTTCGCCACGTAGAAGCCGATGCCGTGCGACCGGTGATAGTCGATCAGCGCACCCTCAGGCTGCTCGTAGGTGCAGCTCAAGTCCCACGGCAGGCCGTGCCGGTGGTAGTACCAGTGGGACAGGTCCAGCATGAAGGGCACGGCATCCGGCACCTCAGAGCGATAGACACTGAGGATGCGCTCGCGCTCAGACATCGCCATGCGGTCCTCCGATCGGTGATACGCGTCGCTCGCCGCCCTCACAGATGTTGGCGCGGCTTCGCGCCGCGCCACCACGGCTCTCATGGCAGGCTCTCACGCCGGTGGCAACGCGCGCGCGTACGCGCAGAGCTCCCTGCTTGACGGAGCGCCTAGCGCGCGTAGTACAGGGCCACCTTCTTGAACGCCTGCGCGGTCTGTGTGACGTCCCGGGCGGTCCAGTGCTCGTTGAGTTGCATGCGCGCCGTCCATTGCATCGTCTGCCGCACTCCGGGGTAGTTGTCCAGGCTGTAGTCCACCTTCCCCTCGTACAGCGGACACGAGAACGAGCAGGCCCAGGGGTTCGTGCGGTGCTCGCTGAACAATGGCCAGTTGAGCACATTGCCGGCATCCAGCCAGGCGCCGACCCCCTCCGCCTGCAACGCCTGGCAGAAGACGGTGGCATCGCACGTGAGCACGCTCGGGTCCAGGGAGAACAGGTAGAACCAGTAGGTGCACCGCGCACCCGGCAGGACCTTGTGGGGGATGACGCCCGGCACGTCCGCGAGGAGCTCGCTGAGCCGGTCGCCGCGCTTGTTGCGGGTGTCGGTGATCTGCTTGATGCGCTTGAGCTGCTCGAGAGCCACTGCCGCGGCCATGATGTTGAGACGGTAGTTGTAGCCCACCAGGAACACCTGGCGGCCCTGCCCGGTGCGGTCATAGCACTTGTCGGCGAACAGGTCGGCCATGTCGGCCAGCGCGTCATCGTTGGTGATGACCATGCCGCCATCGCCGGCGCCGATGTGCTTGCTGTCGTTGAGGCTGAAGCAGCCGAAGTCGCCGAAGGTGCCGCACAGCTTGCCGCCGATCGAGCACAGGTAGCTCTGTGCCAGGTCCTCGACCACCCGGAGCTTGTGCTTGCGGGCGAGCTTCATGATCGCCGGCATGTCGACCGGGTTGCCGGCCAGATGGACTACCAGGATCGCCTTCGTGCGCGGGGTGATCATCTGCGCGACGCCGGCGGGGGTGATGTTGCGGCAGTAGGGATCGACGTCGGCGAAGACGGGCACGGCATTCTGGGCCATGATGGCGATGAGGGTCCCGGCATCGGTGCAGGGCGAGGTGATGACCTCGTCACCGCGACCGATACCCAGGGCGCCCACCGCGGTGTGGATGGCCGCGGTGCCGCTGGACGTCGTGATGCAATGCTTGCTCCCGCAGATCTTCGCCCATTTCTCGCGCAACTGCATGACCTCGGGGCCGCGCGCGAACTGCAGCGCGCCGCGATCGAGGACGGCGCCGACGGCCGCCTTCTCGGCGGGCAAGTGCTTGGGGCCCTGGCCATAGGGCGTGGTCTTGACGGCAGTGCCGCCATTGATGGCAAGCTCGGGCGTCTTGGCCATCGGAGTACCTCCCGGGAGGATTTGTGGATGGGCCTTCAGGCCTCTCCTGGCAGAGCGGCCGAGAAGTCGTTCTGAGGCCGCGAAGCCCCGCCAGAATGGCTCTGGAGGGCACTCAGCCGGCCGCTACGCCTCGGGGGCCGGCCGGAAGTGGCCTTTACGGCCGGACCCCTAGCAACGCGAGCAGGTTGCCGCCGGCAATCTGCTCGCGCGCGGACGCCGACACGGGCAGCACCTCGAGTCTGACCAGCGCGGCCCGGGGGTAGTTGAAGGGGCTGGCGCTGCCAAACACCAGCCGACCGGGGCCAAGCGCCTCCAGGAGCGCGGCGACTTCGCTGCCGTAGACGGGGTCGGGCCGGCAGAGGTCCACCCAGTAGTTGGCGGGGAGGTCGCCGGCGCGGGTGACCAGGTCGGAGCCGCCGTAGCCCAGTCCGTTGGTCAGGATGAAGCGTGCCTCCGGGTGGGCGGCCACCAGTCGCGCCCAGTCAGCGAGGCTCTCGTCCGGGGCATTGATGAGCCAGTGCCGCTGCCGGTAGTCCTCCACCCGCTGGGTCAGGGTGATGAGCATGCCGGCCTCGGTGGCCGCGCGGATGAGATCGGCGCAGCAACCGTCGAGGAGGCGGAAGCCATGGTACGAGGGGTACAGCCTCAGCGCGCGAGCGCCCATCACCTCCCGGCACCACTCGAGGTCGCGTTCCCAGCCGGCATAGGCAGGACTGAGCACGGCGCAGGGGATCAGGCGCTCCCGGTGCCCGGCCAGCATCTCGTGCAGCTCGACATTGCCCGCGTGGCAGTTGCGGTACATGATGGCGCCGGCCGAGCTGACGCAGGCGCGGGCAATCCCCACCGAGTCCATGAGCTCAAGCAGCTCCGGCGCGGTGTTGTGCCGCAGGCGGCGGGTCGCCCAGTGTCCGAGGTAGGCATTGGCGTCGATGATCGTCATCAGCCATCCCTCCCGATGAGCCGCAGGAAGTTGGTGCCCAGGATCTTGGCTCGATCTTCCTCGGAGATGTGAGCGCCCCGGAGCTTGCCAATTCCGGCGCTGAGGCTGCCGTCGCAGGCGAACAGGAGCCGGTCGGCGCCCAGCATCTCCACTGCCAGCTCAATGAGCCCGGCGTCGACCACGCTACCGCTGGTGTCGGCGTAGAGCGTGGGCGCGCCGGCGGCTTCCTTGATCGTCCACTCCCAGTCACCGCCGCCGCCGATATGGCCGAGGATCAGCTTGGCCTCCGGGTAGCGCCGCGCGGCCCGTGCCAGGTGCCCGGCATCGGAGATGGTCGGCTGCCCCGGGAGCGCGTCGGTGCAGTGCCCCTGGTGCTCCAGCAGGGGGATGTCGAGCGCGATGCACTTCTCGATGATGGGCCGTACCACCGGATCGTCGAAGTAATACTCGTTGTACAGCTTCACGCCGACCATGTCGTCGCAGGCGAGGCAGCGCTCGATCTCCGCCAGTGCCTCACGGGTATAGCCCGGGTTCACGTAGCAGTAGCCCCAGATGCGGCCGGGGAACTCGCGGATGGCCGCCAGACAGCGGTCGTTGGCGGCGCGGAACGTCTCCGGGGTGGAGGGGCGCGGCGCCAGACACGAGCAGACGAACACGTCGATCCCCAGCGCGTCCCCGGCCTTGACCTGTTCCTCGTCGGGCGAGCCGGTGAAGGGCTGCGCCGGATCGCCCGTCCACTGGACGTGGGCGTGTGCATCAATGACCATCCATTCTTCGCCTCCCATGTGGTCGTGTGCGGCCGCCGCGTAGGTCGAGCGTCTCGCTCGACAAGACCCGCCGACCGGGACGCCGTCGCTGTTTTGCGCGTCGTCCGGCGGTCCTGTCATCCTGAGCCCAGACCGCTACGCGGTCTTCTGGCGATGGATCAGCATCAGCCGGAGGCACCTGTATGCGAGATGTGATCCTTCGTCGCTGCGGCTTCTGCGAAGCCGCATTCGCTCCTCAGGATGACATCGGCCCAGGGGCCGGGTTCGTGCGGCCACCGACGGACTGGCCAGACAACAGCGGCGTCGGGACGGTCGGCCTAGGCGTCTGCGGCTCGTCCCTCGCCGCAGTCCCTCGGAGGCCGGCCCCTCCGAACGACGCGCGGCCCAAGCACGGTTGTGCTACTAGCCCGGTTGCGACAGCTTCGTGCGGTAGGCCGGGATTTCCTCGTCGATGACACGACGCAGTTGCGCGATCTTCCACTCGAGGTGCGCCCGGTCGGTCATGTACTCCATGCTGGGCTCCCAGCCGAGTCGCGAGTCGGCCTCGACCAGCGGGATCGTGGCCTGAGCGTTGGCGATCTCACTCTCCGCGAGTTGCACCATGTCGTCGAGGATCGCACCGGCTGCGCCCCCCTGCGTCTCCGCGAGCAGGCGCTGCTTCATCTGCCACCAGCGCTTGGTGTGGATCGTGGTGTGGAGGCAGTTGCGGATGAACTGTCCCAGGCCGAGCATCCGGAGGGCAGTCGGCCGCTTGCGCTCGGGTGTCAGGGCCACCGCCTGCTCCAGGTGCGCCAGCCCCTGCTCCCAGCGGTCACCCATGCGCGTGAGTAAGCCGATCTCGCCGTCGAGGTCCTCCGGCTTGTGCGGGCGATAGTCGGTCGTGAGGATTGCGGCACCGAAGTGAGCGTAGGGGGCCGACGGGAATGGCTCACCCTCCTCGAGGAACAGCAGCGGGTATGCCGGCCCGACGCGGAACGGCCCGTACTGGTCCTCGTTGGTGGGGACATAGTCGCGGATCGCCTCGCTCCACGCCTGCCATGCCGCCACGGCCGAGGGGCCGCCCTGCGGGCCGAAGTCGCGGACCGCGATGCGGTCGGCCATCTCCTCAATCGACACCGCGGGCTCCCAGTAGGCCCACTTCGCCAGCTCGTTGACCACCGAGGGCCACCAGCCATAGTGGTGTGACTCCATGAGCCCGACCAGCCCCCACTTCTCGTGCGCCTCGAGCAGCGCCCGATAGCGGCGGGCCCAGTGGAAGGGCACGGGCTCATACGGGATGACCCCGATGTCCCACGTCAGCCCCGCGGTGTTGCTCATCGTGTACAGCGGGATGCCGCGCTCGTGGGCCGCCTCCGCCTCACTGCGGAAGTACTTGCCGGGCCCCTCGAACGAAGCCGTGTAGTCGACGCAGCGCGTCACGATGCCATCCTTGACGACATCCTCAAACATCTCGAAGGTCGCCTGCAGCGAGATGTCAGTCGGTAGTGTGCGGATCAGCGCCAGTCGGTCCTCTTCGGGTGCCCAGCCCCAGTTGTAGGTCCAGAACACGACGTCGAGGTCCGGGTTGTACTTGCGCAGGATGCCCTTGAGCAGGTTGAGCCACTGCGGGTAGTCCGTGCAGGGCCACCACCCCGGGCTCGGCCGCGGGTCCGGCTTCCCGTCCGGGGACGGGTCGAGCCGGAGCCGGCCGCGCGTGCGCGTGTCCTTGCTCGGGAACTCACACGACTCACCCACGAACACGATCCCCTTCGCCCGCGGACACGAGCGCATCAGGGCCCCATACGTGCTCTCGTAGTACTCCGCGGCCGCCGGATCGGCGGGGTGGACCCGGCTGACGAGATAACTGTACAGGTAGACGTCGACCCCGTACAGAGCGGCGCGGTCGATGAGGTTGTTGATGTCGAGGTAGCCGGTCGTGGTCATGTCCGGCCCCTTGACGAACACCAGGATCGCATCCATTCCCGCGTGGGCAATCGCGCTGAGGTGTGCGTCGGGGAACTGGTCGATCCCCCAGCCGGAATGGATCATGCGCGGGGAGAACACAGGGGCCCGCACGAGCTCGCCCTTCGTCACGAACGGTGCCTCGCGGAGGTTCATCAGGTCCTCGAGGTGGTAGCAGCCCTGGGCCGTACCGCGCTCGTCGTAGCCGCAGATGATGATGCGACCGGCGCGGGTGACGATCCGGTAGCTGCGCGCGACTGTCAGGTCGCGACCGAGGGCCGGCGCGGCCGTCTTCGTGGTGAGGATAATCGAGCGGGGAGGTGGCTGTGCGGGGTCGGCTCCCGCCGCCTGCCGGCTCACGAGTGTCGACACGTCCATACTGGTGAACAGGTAGTCCTGGAGGTCCTTGGCGGTCTGGAGAAGGAACTCGTCGGCACCCGCGCCGACACAGATGCACCAGCCGTCGCGTACTGCGACCTCTGCGCGCCGCGCCTGCAGCGCAGGATCGCGTCTCCCCGCGGTGTGGACGACGTTCAGTCGCTGCCGGAACTGGTAGTTGCGCTCAGCCATCAATGCTCTCCTTACGGCGGGTTGGATGCTCACTGCGTGACGGTCGCAGTCGCCTGGCAGCACAACCGTACGTGTTGCCAGTGACCGTGGCATGCGACGGGAGGGGCCGGATCCCGCAGAGCGGGACGGTCGCCGCGTAGGTCGAGCGTCTGGACGCCGCTGTTTGCGGCCGCCCTGTTCGTGGCCGCGCGAACCGCGCCTGCAGGTCACTGTCATCCTGAGGAGCGCTCGCGGC
>CAZIWQ010000168.1:0-9564 GCA_964542355.1 uncultured Armatimonadia bacterium | reverse complement strand
GCGAGCAGCACGCCCTTGGCGACTTCCCAGGCCCGCAGCGCCTGTGGCCACTGCCCCGGCGTGCCGGCGGCGGCGCGCGCGCTGTCGGAGGAGACACTCGGGAGAGTGACAGTGAAGTGCTGCCGACAGGCCTTGCAGCAGATGGTCGTGCCGTTCGCCCGATCGGGCACGACATGGCCTGTCTGGCAGTTCGGGCATCTGATCTCCAGCGACATCGCCGGCCCCTCCTCACCAACGCCGCGCATGTTCGGATGGAAGGGAGACTGGTGTTCAGTTCTTCCTCACTCTGGGCAACTATTCTCCACCCCGGCGGCACTCTCCTGCCTCTCGCCATCGGCGGCCAGCGTCGCGATCGCGCCGCCAGAGGGCGCGGCCGTCGCACTCGCCCTTCCGCCGTTATCCTGTCCGCCGTATCATCCTGTCCATCCTGTCCATCCTGTTCGCCCTGTCGTCTCCCCCGCTCCCCCGCTCCCCCGCTCGCCCATGCCGTCCGGTGTTCGGCCGGACCCTGCCAGACCCCTTGACATGCCCCGACCGCGGAGTTATGGTAGCACGAATTAGCTGTTCGTGCTACAAGAGGGGCGACATCTGAGCCCACTGCTGCCGCGTTCCCAGGGGAATCACCATGCGCCACGGCTTCACGCTCATCGAGCTGCTCGTCGTCATCGCGATCATCGCCATTCTGGCCGCGATCCTGTTTCCGGTCTTTGCCCGGGCCAGAGAGAAGGCCCGGCAGGCAAGCTGCTCGAGCAACCTCAAGCAGCTCGGCCTGGCCCTGAAGATGTACTGCCAGGACTACGATGAGGTGAACACTCGCATCTACATCGGTTCCGGCAGCAATGTCTATCGGTGGCATCAACTGGTCCAGCCGTACGTCAAGAATCTCGACGTGTTCCGCTGCCTGACTTCGGGGCAGATCGTGGACACCTACACGGGCCTGTACATGAGCTACGGGATGAACACCTTCAACTTCGATGGCAGCCAGGCCACCTGTTTCTGGTACCCCGTAGCCGACAGCACGGTTCAGTACCCCGCGGAGCTGATCTGGGTCGCCGACAGTCAGGACCCGAACAACGCGGCGAATGGCTACTACTGCGTGGGGTCCGGCTCGACCTTCTCGGAGCCGGTGCGCTATGTGGCGTATCGGCATAACGACATGTTCAACGCGCTCTTCTACGATGGGCACGTGAAGTCGCTCGGGCACACGACACAGAACCAGTGGGCGATCAACCCCCACTAGCGAGGGCGGACCATGGCTTTCTACAAGGTGACGTACTCCGCAGAGTACCGGCGCGCCACCGTTCACAACCGGGGGTGCAACTTCCGCTGCCTCGGGTGCGCCTACAAGATCCGTGACTTCCCGCCGGTGACGGCGTGGCCGAGTCTGGAGGAGGTCAAGGCGACCCTCGGCGAGCTCGACATCGATCGCGTGCACTTCATGGGCGGGGAGCCGACTACCTGTCCCGACCTGCCGGAGCTCCTGCACCACTGCAAGCATGAGCTGGGCGTCAGCACGTTCCTCGGGCATACCAACGGGTCGAGGATCCCCACCGAGAACCTGGATGGCGCGAACGTCTCGTTCAAGGCCTTCGTGCCGGAGACGCACCTGTACTACACCGGAATGCCGGCCCGCCCGGTCTACGATAGCTTCCGCCGCGCGTTCGAGGCCGGCCTCGCGCTGAAGGCCAGCACGGTCTACATCCCCGGGCTCGTCGATGTGAGCGAGGTCGCCACGATCGCCGGGTTCGTGGCCGCGCTCTCCCCCGCCATCCCGTTCCACATCATGGGCTATATCCCCATCCCCGGGACGCCATGGCCGCGGCCGACGGAGCAGCAGATGGCGCACGTCGTCAGCGTAGCGCGGGGTATCCTCCACGAGGTGGGCAGCTCCCACCTCAGCGTCGAGGACGCCCGTGACCTCAACAAGCGCGACTCCCGCTTCCAGGTCACCCAGGTGTTGTGAATGGCGCCCCATCGCCACGTCCACTCAAGGGGGCATCCCTGGTGCACCGCTCTGCTGACTGCCCTCAGCCTGCTCGCGGCGGGGAGCGGCTGCGTGCAGCGCGTCCCCGCGCCGGTGGCCGGCGCGGTGCCTTCGCCTCGCCGGACCCCTCACCCGCCCTCAGCCGTGACCGAGATCACCTTTGCATACTGGGCGCTCGCGCCGCGTGAGATCAACACCGTCCACGCGCTGGTGCAGCAGTTCGAGCAGCAGGAGCCGACAGTGCGGGTCCGCCTCATCGAGGTGACCGACCGCTACTACGACAAGCTCGCCACGATGTTCGCAGCGCGTGCGGCCCCCGACGTCTTCACCCTCAACTACGGGCGCCTGGGTGACTTCGCACGCCAGGGGCTGCTCGCCGACCTCGCACCGCTCGTCTCCCGCTCGCCGACGCTGGCTCGAGCGCAGTTCGTCCGCGCGGCCTACGACAGCTTCGCGGGTGTGGGGCTCGCCCTGGGCCGCCCCGGCGTGTTTGCCCTCCCGCGCGACTGGGGGCCGACCAACCTCCTCGTCTTCAACAAGGACGCCCTCGATGCCGCCGGGGTGCCCTACCCGACGGGCTCGTGGACGTGGCAGGAGTTCGCCGCGGCGTGCCGTAAGCTGACGATCCATCGCCCCGGTGCGGCGACGCGGCAGTACGGGGCCGCGATCTGTCTGTACCCGTACGCCATCGCGGGTTGGGTCTTCCAGAACGGCGGCGACTTCCTGTCGGCGGACGGGGCCCGGAGCACTCTGGCGGGGGCGCAGGTCTGCGGCGCGGTGCAGTTCCTCAAGCGGCTCGTCGATGAGGGCGTGGTCGCCCCGGTCAATGCAGCGCAGGATCAGTCGGCGGAGCAGTTCCAGACCGGGAAGGTGGCGATGGCACTCGTCGCCCCGTACAGCCTGGGCGAGTTTGCGCGCTGCGAGCGGCTGCGGTGGGGCCTGGCGCCACCGGTGCGGGGTATCCGCCAGGCCACCGGGTGCATCCCGACGGGCATCGCCGTGTCGGCGCAGTCAGGGCAGCGCGCGGCGGCGGTCCGCTTCATCACGTTCTGGGTGACCGTCGGGGCTCAGCGCGTGGAGGAGGCCGGCTTCTGCGTACCGGCCTGGCGGCCGGCACTGGAGTCGGCGAGTCTGGCAGCGGGCTTCGGACGCGAGGCGGCAGCGGTACTGCGCGCCGCTGCGATCGATGCCCGCCCTCACCCCATCTCCCGGCACGTTCCGTACGAGGTCATGCTGACGCAGTTGAAGCAGGCGCTGGAGGCGGTGTTCGCGCGGGGCGAGGCGCCGGCCGCAGCCCTGCGAGCGGCGCAGGACCGGATCGACGCCACGGCCGACAGTGCCAGGAAGAGCGCAGACGGCCCGAACGGCTGAGATAGCCACGGGACACACGAAACGCACGGAAACGGCAGAAGAGGAGGAGGAACAGACTGGCAGGGCCGTGCCGTCTCCCCCGCTCCTACGCTCCGGGGGTTGGCGGCCCGGCGATCGACCAGCCGCCGGAGCTGTGCACACAGCGGAACGCGAACGTCTGCGCGAGAGGGCGCAAGGCCTTGAGGCGCTCCTCGCGGGCTCCCCATCGCGGCCCCGCAGGTCTGGCCACCGCGTAGGGCTGCAACGCGCAGGTCACGCGAGCGGCGTGCCCACCGGCACTCTCCACTGCGGTGATGCTCGCCTCATAGAACAGCTCCTGGGCGCGCGTCTCGCCAGCCCAATCGAGACAGTACCAGGCGGGCGCCGGATGGTAGAGGACCTCAGTGACCTCATCTTCCCCCCCCGCGCGCGTCAGCAGTCTGAGATCCTTGGCCGTGAGGGCCCTTGTGTGTCGGCGGGCGGATGCCCGCTCGGCGGGAACGAACCGACCGACGACCTCCTGGTCGAGGTCCTGACGCCATGCCCGCATTGCCGCCGAATAGCCCGACAGCCGGTTGGCGAAGAGCTGCTGGCGGGTGTCGGGGGCCATCAGGTAGAACCCCGACCACGCTGCGCGATGGGCGTGCTCGGCCACGGGCTCCCTGCAGCCGAGGGCGCTCGCCACGAACTCCCGGACCACGACGTCAGGGGAGTCCTGAGACGGGCGCGCCGTTGCGCGGACGTGCTCCAGCAGTACCATCGCCCCCTCCGCCAGCCAGCCGAAGGCCAACACCGTGAAGACGACCACTCCCACGACGGCCCAGATACTCCCGCTCTCGCTCCACACCGGGACCGCGGTGACGAGGGAGAGGAGCAGGCCGATGAGAACAGTGAGCAGTCCGAGCAGTGCGCCCCGGATGATGCCGGGCACGCGCAGCGCCCGCGGCCATTGCTCCGGGCTGGTGACGGCACGACGGGCTCCGTCCGGCGGCGGACTCGGCGGCGGCAGCGTCACGGTGAAGTGCTGCTGACAGGCCTTGCACTGGATGGTGCCGCCGCCTGCCGTATCGGGCACGGAGCGACCTGTCTGGCAGTTCGGGCACCTGATCTCGATGGACATCGTCGGCCCCCCCTCACCGACCCCACGTGCGCCTCGATGGCAGTGGGGCCGGCATCCCGTACTTCGTCACTGTGGACCCGCGTTCCTGCCGCTCGCCGTCGGCCTGCGGCGCCACCGGCGAGGGGCACAACCCCGTGGTGCCGGCGCCGCTTGTGGCCGCCTGCCCCCTCCGGGCGCAGCGGCAGGGGCAGGGCCGATACAGAACCGGCGCGTCACCGTTCCCGGCGCCCCCCTGCCCGTGCAAGGCGCGGACCGTGCCCGGGAGCCCAGTCGCCAGCCTGCCGGACGGCCCCGCTCCTGCGCCCAGTAACCCTACGGGCAGGCTGCCTGCACGGGCTGGTTCATGCATTCCTCTGCCAGACACTCAAGCTCGCAGAACAGGTTGGCCTGCTTCTCGTTGACTCGCCAGTAGCACACGAAATCCTTGAGACCATAGGCGCCGTTGTGCCAGCAGTTCCGAATTGCGCCACCCCACATCGCCTTGACCCAGTCGCGCGGGACCGCGTCGATGTGTGGCTGCGAGAGGAAGGCCATCCGGTTCAGTTGTGCGCAGAGCTCACGCACCTGCTCGTAGCCGATGCCTGACGACCCCGTGATGAAGCCCATGAACGTCTGGTCACCTGGCCCCGCATTCATGACGTCGATCAGGGTCTCCCGCACCCGGCGGAGCTCGGGCGTCATCCTGTCGCAGATCTGCAGGAAGGCCGCCACGTGGTACGTCTTCCGAGCTTCAGCCACTTGGCTCGCCATCTGGGCCACTTGCTTCTCCATCTGGCCCACTTGCTGCCTCAGCGCTTGCTCCTGTCTCTCTCCTGTACGGGCCTGCCTCAGCGCGACATACAGCGCGATCGCGGAGACGATTACGGCGGCGCACGTTCCAGTAGCCGTCCAGTCGATCGTGTACACAGCTATCCCTCCCGTGCTGGTCAGCAGAGGGCCGCTGCCCCAACCCTCCACCATGCTCGGAACCTATCGGGCCGTCGCCACCCCGTTGGTTCCGCGAGCCCTGTCCTCATGACGCCTCCGCACGCCGCGTTGCTGGGTTCCCAGGAACGAGACGCACGGCCGGCGCCGCGGCCAGCGCGCTTTTCCGCAGGTACGCAGGCAGCCAAGCCTTGCCGTGGACGCTGGCACCGTGGCACATCACCATAGCGACGTCCACGCCCCGTGGCCTTCCCGGCAACTGTCCGGCGCGCGCGATCTGTGGCTCGTGGTCGACGGAGCGCGCTTGAGGCCTATCGTCGGTGCGGTCGTCCCTCCCGATGGGGTCTCACACCAAGGGGTGATTCGCCAGGCTCCTGGCAACCCCTGCACGGGCGCCCCCCCCCACGATTGGGCGGCACGAGGAGTGGGCAGGGCCAGTGCTCTGTGAGCTCGGAGGTGAAGCCATGCGGCACACGACCGACGCAGGGGACACCCCGCGATGCGAGTAACGGCCAGCGCGCACCTGAACGGGTCGGACCCTCACGGTACCCAGCCGCGAAGGCAGCATGACGCAGTGGGTCCCGTCTGGAACTCCCTTGGGCCCTCATCCGAGCCGCGCGCGCAAGGGAGCGGAGGCGTCCAGCAAGTCGTCTTCCGACCTCTGACACGAGCCCAGACCCATCACGGCCGGGCGATACAGATGGTGACGGGCCGGCGCTCCCGGCCTTCCTCTGTCGCGCCCATTCTGGGGTCCAGTCGTGGTGGGCTCGGGATCGCCAAGTGGCCTGCTCCGCTCCCTACCGCCTTACGCCTCCGTGGGGCTGCGGGAGCCCGTGTGCGCGCTGTCGCAGCCGTGCTGCTTGAGGCCTCTGTGCCGGTCATCGTTCGTCTCGCGTCAACGGCGTCCACTAGGGGGCGAGGCACATGCCCCTATGCCGAGGAGATGCTCACCCCCAGGCGGAAGAACTCGCCGGAAGCCCACATTCCCGGAGACGGCAGGCGGGCCCAACGGGCTTCTGTGGAGCCGGTACCGCGGTACCGCGTGAAGCGCAGACCTCGCGCCTGACGGGGCCCCACACCCCGCGCCGGACATCCCCTACCCATCCCGTACCCGCGACACGCTGGTGAACCCGCCAACAGCCCGTCAGCCAGGAACGATACTCCTGGCGCAGGGGTCTTGACAGGCGTGGGAGAGCGGGTATAATGGAGGTGTTCGTGATTTGCTTCACAAGCTAAGCGGTTGGGCTGCATCCATGGGGCATCGAGGCGTAGGCCGACGGGTAGCAGTAGGGTTGACACAGGCATTTTGTGAAATAATTCACGAGTAACGAAGGGTCACCCCTCCCCACCTCGGCTCAATCCCCCTCGCTCGCCCCGCCTCACCACCCAGAGGAGGGGTCTCCATGCCGTCCGCCTCCGTCTTCTCCGCGAACGAGATCGTCGAGATGGCTGTCCAGACCGAGGAATGCGGCTACGCCTTCTACACCGCCGCCGCCAAGACCGTCACCGGCCCGGCAACCCGCGAGCTCCTCGACTGGCTCGCCGGTCAGGAGTTGCTCCACAAGCAGACCTTTGAGGGCCTGCTGGGCGAGGACAAGCCGCGCCGACCCACTGAGGAGTACGCCGGCCAGAAAGCCGAGTATGTCCAGACCCTCCTCGACACCCGCGTCTTGCCCGACGTCGAGGCCGGCAAAGCCGCCCTCGCCGACATGACCGACGACCGCCAGGTCATCGACTTCGCCCTCGGCTTCGAGAAGGACACCATCTTGTTCATGTACGAGATGCGCGAGCTGCTTCCCACAACTCACACACCGGTGGTGGAGAGGCTCATCGCCGAAGAGAAGTCGCACGTCAAGCGCCTGAGAGAGCTCAGGGCCACCCGGGCATAGCAGATGAGGGAGCGCATCGCATGCACGAGCACGGCATTGCCCAACGGGTATACGACCTGCTGATCGAGAAGGCACGCAGCAGTGGCGCCGGCGGCGTCAAGGCGGTCACCCTTGAGGTGGGCGAGTTCGCGGGTGTCACCCCGGACGCCCTGATCGCTGGTCTGGAGCACTGCTGCGAGCACCACGACGCGCCCTGCTTCGAGGTGGCGGTGACCACGGTGGGAGCCGCGGTCCGCTGCCGGCAGTGCGGCCACGTGGTCGCCCTCGCCGAGGAGACCCCCGGCACGCCCGTGGCGGACGACACGCCGGCCGGGCCGCGCGCAAGCGTGCGCCCGGAAGCGGCATGCGAGCAGTGCGGGGGCGACGCGCTCGAGCTCATCCCGGCCACCGGAGTCCGCATCGTCAGGGCGGAGTTCACCGCGGCGGGCCCCGCCGACGGCCCGCCACCACGGGAGACCTGATGCGAGAGCTCGCCACAGGGACGACTGTCGCTCCCGGCGCCATCGCCCCGGAGGGTCTCGGGCCCGCGGCCGTGACCCAGCGGCACCGGGTGACGGTGCACGGCATCGTCCAGGGCGTGGGCTTCCGGCCGTTCATCAACCGACTCGCCAACAAGCACCACCTGGCGGGCACCGTCAACAACTTCACGGGTGGGGTGCAGATCGAGATCGAGGGGGACCCCGCGGCGCTCGACGGCTTCCTCCATGACCTGCAGACCGACCCCCCGCCCATCGCCGCGATCGACAACGTCGAGGTCGTCGCCATCGTGCCGCGCGGGGAGCGCGAGTTTGTCATCACTCCGAGCGCCGAGAGCACGGGAGGGCCGATCCTGGTTTCGCCCGATGTGGCCATCTGCGCGGACTGCGCGCGCGAGCTGGCCGACCCCGGCGACCGGCGTTACGGTCATCCCTTCATCAACTGCACGAACTGCGGGCCGCGGTTCACGATCGTGCGCCGCGTGCCGTATGACCGCCCCTTCACCTCGATGGCCCCGTTCCCGATGTGTCCCGCCTGCGAGGCGGAATACCGCGACATCAACGATCGGCGCTATCACGCGCAGCCGGTGGCATGTCCGGCCTGTGGCCCGACGGTGCGCCTCGTGGGATCGAGCGACGCCGGCGAGGAGCCGGCGGACGCGCCAGTCGGCCTGGCAGCGATCCGGCAGGCGCAGGAGCTGATCGCCTCCGGGCGCATCGTGGCGGTGAAGGGGCTGGGCGGCTTCCACCTCGCCTGCAATGCCGGGGACGAAGCGGCGGTGCGGCGCCTGCGCCGGCGCAAGCGCCGGGAGGAGAAGCCACTCGCAGTGATGGTGCCGACTCTCGCAGTGGCGCGGCGTCTCGCCCATCTCGGGCCGGAGGCCGAACGGCTGCTGACCTCGCCCCGGGCGCCCATCGTGCTGGCGGCGAAGGTGCTGCCGGAGGGCCTCGCCCCGAGCATCGCTCCTGACAGCTCTGACTATGGTCTGGTCTTGCCCTACACGCCCCTGCACCTGCTCTTGCTGCGCGACGCTCCCTTTGTGGCCCTGGTGATGACCAGCGGGAACCTGAGTGACGAGCCCCTGTGCACGGACAATGCGGAGGCGCGGGAGCGGCTGGGCGACATCGCCGATGCCTTCCTGCTGCACGACCGCGAGATCCTGGTGGGCTGTGATGACTCGGTGGTGCGCACTTCGCGGCGCGGTCCGCTGCTGATGCGGCGCGCGCGCGGGTATGTGCCCTTCCCCGTGAAGCTCGGGCGCCCCGTCCGTTCGGTGCTTGCCTGCGGGGCCCAGCTCAAGAACACGTTCTGCCTCACCTCGGGCCCCAACGCCTTCCTCTCCCAGCACATGGGCGACCTGGACAATGCCGCGGCCCTCGAGTTCTTCGAGGCCTCGGTCGCCCACCTGCAGGCCATCCTGCAGGTGCATCCCGAGGCCCTGGCATGCGACCTGCACCCCGACTACCTCGCGACGCGCGTGGCGCGCGAGCTGGCGGCCGCGGAGGGTCTGCCCCTGGTTCAGGTGCAGCACCATCACGCCCACATCGCAGCCTGTGTGGCCGACAACCACCACCCGGGGCCGGTGATCGGGTTGGCGTGCGACGGGACGGGACTGGGCAGTGACGGGACGATCTGGGGCTGCGAGGTCCTGTGCTGCGACGGGGCCGACTTCCGGCGGCTCGGGCATCTCGCACCGGTCCCGCTGGCCGGCGGCGATCTCGCCGTCCGCCAGCCGTGGCGCGCAGCCCTCGGTTACCTGTGGGGACTCGGGCTCATGGAACAGGCGCCGTGGCTGCGCCGGCGGGTCAGCGCCGGGGTCT
>CAZIWQ010000167.1:1602-9588 GCA_964542355.1 uncultured Armatimonadia bacterium | reverse complement strand
CAGCTCGGTCACGTACTCCTGCTCCTTGAGGTAGATGATCACCGGGTGCGGAGTCTCGGCGTCGAACTCGCGACTGTGGGCTCCGGTGAGCCCGCACACATTGCGCGCGAACTCGAAGGCCGCCGTCTGCAGGCCGAGGCACAGTCCCAGGTACGGAACGCCGTTCGTCCGGGCATAGCGGATCGCCTCGATCTTGCCCTCGATGCCGCGATCGCCGAACCCGCCCGGGACGATCACACCGTCCACGTCGGCGAGGTGGGCCGCCGCACCGTCGCGCTCAATGTCCTTCTCCGAGTCGACGTAGCGGATGTCCACCGCGCAGTCGTTGGCGATGCCGCCATGGGTGATCGCCTCCGTCACCGAGAGGTAGGCGTCGTGGAGGTCCATGTACTTGCCGACCATGGCAACCGGGACGCGGTCGGCGGGGTTGTTGATGCGCGCGACCATCGCCGTCCAGTCGGCCAGGTCGGCGACGCGGGTCGACACCCGCAGCCGCTCAGTGACGAGGTCCGCGATGCCCTGGGCCTCCATGGTCAGCGGGATCTCGTACAGCGGGCCCGGGAAGTCGCGGGCCTCGATAATGTTGCGCGCCGGGACGTCGCAGAACAAGGCGAGCTTCTCGCGCGCCGTCTTCTCCATCCCCACCGGCATCCGCGCGACGATGATGTCGGGCTGGATACCGACGCTGCGCAGCTCGCGCACGCTGTGTTGCGTCGGCTTGGTCTTCAGCTCGCCCACCGTGTTGACAAACGGCACCAGGGTCACGTGGACATAGCATACGTTGTCCGGCCCCTCGTCGATGCGCATCTGACGGATTGCCTCGAGGAACGGCTGCCCCTCGATGTCGCCGACGGTGCCACCGATCTCGACGATGCAGATGTCGGCTTCGTGTGTCCGCGCGCACTGGCGGATGCGGGCCTTGATCTCATCGGTGATGTGGGGGATGACCTGCACGGTCTGTCCCAGGTAGTAGGAGCCATCCCGCTCCTTGCGGATCACCTCACCGTACACCTGGCCGGTGGTGACGTTCGAGACGCTGGTCAGCGGCTCATCCACGAAGCGCTCGTAGTGTCCGAGGTCGAGGTCGGTCTCCGCCCCGTCATCGGTCACGAACACCTCGCCGTGCTGGAACGGGTTCATGAGGCCTGCATCCACGTTGATGTACGGATCGATCTTGACGATGCCGATGCGGAACCCGCGGTTCTTCAGGAGCCGCCCCAGCGAGGCGGTCGTGATCCCCTTGCCGATCCCCGAGATGACACCGCCGGTAACAAACACGTACTTGGTCATGAGGTCAGTCCCTTCAGCAAATGAGGCCGTCAGGCGCCGATGCGGTCACCTGCCCCGTCTCGCTTGTGTGCGACCCGGCGTACGCCTGGAAGAGCAGCCGAGAAGGCCCTTCCGGCCGGGTCTCTAGAACCCGTCGCCATCGTCTTCGCCGTCCAGACCGGGATCAGCGGGCCGGGAGGAGGCAGGCTCCGCGCTCACGGCCGACGAGGCCGGCGCCGCAGGAGGCGGAGGAGGAGGAGGAGGCGGAGCCACTGGGGCCTCCGGAGCCGCGGGAGCCGGTGCCGCGCTCCCCGCCGGAGCAGCCGCGGTCTCGCCGCCGAGCGGCGTCTCATCCACGAGCTCGACGACGACGGTATCGGCGGCCGCGGCGTGTCGCAGCCGGTCAATCTGCTCGCGCAGCGCGGCGATCTCGGCGTTGATCTCATCGATCCGCCGGCAGTCACTGGCGATGTCCGGGTTAGCGACCTTGTCCCGCACGTGCAGCGAGTAGACCTTCTTGCCGATCTGCGTGACACGATCATCGCGCTCGCCGTTGAGGCGTCGCACCACGGCCGCGAGCCGGGCGATCTCGGCCCGCTGGTCGATGGCCACCGCCAGCGTATCCACACCCTTGCGCCCGCGCTGGAACAGGCTGGCACCGGCCTTCTTCAGCTCATCGAGAATCGAGGACACTGGGGCATCCCTCCTGTGTCGCGTCAGGGCCGCGTATCGAGTCGGGTGAGACCGGCCCGCGCGGCCGCCTGTACGGCGGCCTGGTACTCCCCGGCGGACGGGCGCCGTGACAGCTCCGGCCGCTCACCCGCGCGGTAGCAGGGCCGGTACTGCGCCATCACGTTTACGTACGTGTTGCGGCTCAGTCCCGCGAGGAACGCGACGACGGCCGGTGTGCCGGCCAGCCCCTGCGGCAGGACGAGGTGCCGCACGAGTAGGCCGCGCCGGGCAACCCCCGCCGCGTCGAGCGTGAGATCACCAACCTGCCCGTGCATCGCGGCCACGGCCGCCATCATCCGCGCGGGGTAGTCGACGGCTCCGGACAAGGCCAACCCGATAGCGGGGTCGGAGTACTTCGCATCAGGCATGTAGATGTCAACGATCCCGTCGAGCAGAGCCAGCACCTCGAGGCTCTCGTAGCCGCCGCAGTTCCACACCAGAGGTAGTCGCAGGCCTTTCGCCGCCGCCAACCCGACGCCCTCCACGATCTGTGGCGCGAAGTGCGTGGGGGTGACGAAGTTGATGTTGTGGCAGCCCATCTCCTGCAGCTCGAGCATCATGCCCGCGAGCTCGGCGGGTGACACCGGGCTTCCGCGGCGGCCGTGGCTGATGTCGCTGTTCTGGCAGAAGACGCAGCCCAGATTGCAGCCGGCGAGGAAGATGGTCCCCGAGCCCCCGCGGCCGACCAGGGGCCGCTCCTCCCCGAAGTGCGGCCCATAGCTGGCCACGAGCGCGGCGTCGCCGCTGCGGCAGAAGCCCTGCCCTCCGCTCACCCGGTCCGCCCCGCACTCCCGGGGGCACAGGCGACAGGGGGCGAGCAACTGCCGGAGGCTGCTGATGCGCTCCTGCCACTGTGCGCGACTCGACAGGCCGAGATAGGAGGGGCAGGGCAACACCCGCGGCTCACCCTCGCGACGCGTCGTGATAGCGACCTCGAAGAGCGGCCGAAAAGTCGTTCTGAGGCCGCCCGTCCTGGCAGCCGGCGTGTGCCGCAGCCCACCGGCCCTCCTACTGGGAGGGAAGCGGGGGCATCTCTTGCTTCAACGGCACCTTCGCCATGACCAGCGGCCGGTAGTCCCCCGGGCTCTTCTGCCCCTGCGCCAGCGGGTTCCTGTTGGCCGACTTCAGGGGGCTGGGCGGCGCTGCCCGGTCCCATCGCATGACCTCCTGCCAGTAGGGGCTGATGACGCGCACCCCCTTTGTGTCGCCGCTCTTGTCGACGTAGAACTGACCGTCAGGGCTCCATTCGGGGTCGCGGTAGCACGGGTACCTGGTGAAGCCCGTGCCGTCAAGCTTGCACAGGCCGCTCGTGCCGGGTTCGGCCACCGGATCGTTGGCGGGCGGTGGCAGGTGGAGCCAGAACGCCATCCACTTGGCGTCGGGGGAGAGGCTCATGAGGAACCCGTAGGCATCCCATGTGGCTCCGGTCACGCGGTTCACCCCCACGGTGTGCTCCCACAGCACACGACGGTCGGTCAGTATGCCCGTAACCGGGCCTTCGGTCCTCCCGCCCACCATGAAGTAGACCCACTGGCCATCGACAGAGACGCGCGTCTCCGTAAGTGGCGCGGGCCGGAGGGCGGACAGCGCACGCTTCTTGCCATCGAGGGTGAACTCCCCGAGACGCCACTGCTCGTGACCGTCGGTGCCGGCAGGCGCCAGGTTGCAGGTGTGGCAGACAAGGCCGCTGCTGTCCGGCAGCCACGCGAAGTCGGGGCTGAAGGCCGGTCGGTACCCGGGGCTGGTCGAGCCGCACCCCGCGTACTTCAGTCGGGCATCGATCACCACCGGCGCCCCTCCCGCGGCGGGGATCACGACGAGGTCGACGCACCCCTCCTCCTGCCCGCTACGGCGCCACGTCGCGATGTAGGCCCCGTTGGGCGAGTACTCGGCGCGGAAGCGCCCGATCGCGGTCGCGGTACTCGTGCTCGCATCTCCCAGGTACCAGTCCCCGACGCCCGCCTTGTACTGGAGCCCGAACGTGGGCGAGGTGCCCGCGTCGACCACAAGCCCACTGCCGAACAGGAGGTAGCGGGAGTCGGGCGACCAGTACGCGTCGTCCGCGACGACGGGGTGGTTGAAGGTTGCCACCGGCTTGAAGGTCGCCAGCGCAAACACCTTCACCTCCCTGCCGCGTATCAGCGCCAGGTAGGCGCCGGACGGCGACCACCGCAGCCCGATCCTGTCGACTGGGGACATGCTTGACCCCGCCCAGATGGACCCCGAAGTAGCACGCTCGCGCTTGACCGTCTCCAGGGGGTCCGCCCCCTCGACATACGAGATGAGCCCATGCTGGCCCGTCTGGAGGTCTGTGATCTCGATAACAGTGGTCGCTAGCTGCAGCGCGACATGACGGCCGTTGGGGGACAGCAGACCATTGTGCGTCGCCGGCAACCCGGTGGTCTGAGACCACGACGGGACCGAACTCACCACCAAGATGATCGCGACGACTGAGAACAGCACAGCAGGGCAGCGCATGCTCGAGGCCTCCCAGCAGAGCCAGTAAGCAGTCGCGACATAGCTGTCGCTCCCACGAAGGGGCAATGACGACGGAGAGGGAAGGCGGCCGGCGACGGCCGCGACCCACGGCACGGCTCACGGCCCAAGCTGCGGCAGAGACGCCGCCAGACGGTCGAGGGAGGCGTAGTCGGTGACGTCGAACCGCACGGGAGTGACGGAGATCATGTGGGCGGCCACGGCGCCAATGTCCGTCCCGTCACCGCTGTCGACTTCCTGCGCTTCACCCCCGAACCAATAGTACGGTCGGCCACGCGGATCCTCGCGCTTCTCGATGTAGTTGGCGTACCCGCGACGGCCCAGGCGCGTAACCCGCACGCCCGCAATGGCCTCCGGCGGGAGGTTCGGTACGTTCACGTTGAGCAGGACTCCCGCGGGCAAGTCCATCTCCGAGAAGCGCGGCGCCAGGTGCGCGGCATACCGGGCGGCGGCGCGGAAATCGCAATCCTCATAGGCGGTGACGGAGAGCGCCATGCTCCGCAGCCCCTGCAGACAGCCCTCCATCGCCGCAGCGACTGTGCCGGAGTAGAATACCTCCTCACCCAGGTTGGCGCCGGCATTGATGCCGGAGACGACGAGGTCGGGAGGCGCCTGCTCCTCGAACCGCGACAGCACGACACAATCCGCCGGCGTCCCGCTGATCGTGTACGCCTCGACGGACAGACCATCGAGCTGCAGCGGACGGATGCGCAACGGCTTGTGCAGAGTGATGGCGTGTCCCGCACAGCTCTGCTCGCGTTCCGGCGCGAACACCACCACCTCCGCGATCGGGCTGAGGGCCTCGATCAAGGCGCGCAGGCCGGGGGCGGCGATACCATCGTCATTGGTCAGCAGGATGCGCATGGAGTTGCTCTCACGAGTTCGGGGAATCGAAGACAATCAACTCAAGCCGGGTCACATCAGGATGGGTCCGCAGTGCGTCACGGACCGCGTCAGGCACGGGCCGGTCGACCCGCGCGACAAGCAGTCCGGTGTCCGCGATCTCCTCGCCGCCCACCTGGATGTTGGTGATCCCGACGCCGGCGGCGGCGAGGGCCGTGCCGATCGTCCCAATGAAGCCCGGCACGTGCGGGTTCTTCTTCCACACTAGTAGGTGCTGGCCGGCCGGTACGAGGTCCACGGTGAAGCCATCGATCTGCAGCACGCGCGGCTGGCTGCCCTCGATCACGGCCCCGGCCAGCGCGCAGGCGCGGCCACCGAACGTCACCACCACCCGGAGATGGCGCAGGTAGCCGTGGTCATCGCCGGTGATGGCGTGCACCACGCGGATCCCGCGCTCCCGCGCCACCAGCATGGCGTTGACGTCGTTGAGCGGGTGATCGATCCGGCCCTGGAGGACCGCACAGATCAGCCGACCGGCGAGGTGGGGGAGACCCTCGAGCGGAGCGGCCGCGGAGGCCTCGATCGCCAGCTCGCTCGGCGCGCTGGTTGTCAGCACGTTGGCCAGCCGGCCCAGGTGCGCCGCGAGCAGCTCGAACGGCGCCAATGCGGCCACGAGCTCGGGGGCCAGTGCCAGCACGTTCACCGGATTGCGCGGCTGCCGGCCGGCGAGCACGTCCAGCACCTGCTCGGCCGCATCGATCGCCACCGTCTCCTGGGCCTCCGCCGTCGAGGCGCCCAGGTGCGGCGTCGCGATCACGGCCGGATGCGATACCAGCTCCTGGTTGACGGTCGGCTCGTGCTCGAACACGTCCAGCGCCGCACCGGCGAGCCGGTGCTCGCCGAGCGCCTCGAGCAGTGCGGCTTCGTTGACGATCCCGCCGCGCGCGCAGTTGATGACGATGACATGGGGCCGCAGGCGGCCGAGGGCCGCGGCGTCGATCAGGCCGCGCGTGTCGGCCGTCGCCGGGACATGGACCGTGAGGAAGTCGCAGCCGATGAGCACTTCCTCCAGCGGGGCCACCCGCGCTCCGAGCTTGGCCGCCTGTTCGCCCGGGACGTAGGGATCGTGGGCGAGAAGCTCCATCCCGAGCGCCCGGGCGCGGCGGGCGACCTCACTGCCGATGCGGCCCAGCCCCACGATCCCGAGCGTCTTGCCCGCGATCTGCCGTCCCATGAAGCGCTTGCGATCGAACTCTCCCGCCTTCATCGAGCTGTCCGCCTGCGGCACGTTGCGGGCCGCCGCCAACAAGAGTGCCAGCGTATGCTCGGCGGCCGCCAGCACATTCCCTAGCGGGCTGTTGACGACCAGCACACCGTGGCGCGTCGCGGCGGCGACGTCGATGTTGTCGACGCCGACACCGGCGCGTGCAACCACGCGCAGCCCCGCGGCCTGCTCGAGCACGCGCGCCGTGACGCGTGTCGCGCTGCGCACGATCAGTGCCGTGCAGCCACGGAGTGCCTCGATCAGCGCGTCCTCGTCGAGGCTGCCCGCGGCGTGGACCTCCGTCGCGCCGCGCAAGCGGTCGACCCCGGCCGCATCCAGATTGTCACAGACCAGCACCCGCGCCATGGTGATCACCCCCGGTAGGCTTCTTCGGCGGCGGCCACGCCCTGCGCCGGGTCGCACGGATGCCCGAGCGTCACCAGGGCGCCACCGACCGCCTCGATGGTACGCGTCACGTCCTGTCGTGTCACGGTGCCCAGGTGCCCGATGCGGAAGATCTTCCCTTTGAGCTCGCCCTGGCCGCCGGAGATGAGGATGCCGGCGTCCGCCTGCACCTGCTTGACGAGGGCACCGGAGTCGAGCCCGCCGGGCGCGTGCACTGCGGTGACGACGTTGCTGGCATAGGCGGGCTCGGCGAACAGGTCGAGACCGAGGGCCCGCACCGCCGCCCGCGTCGCGCGAGCCGCCGTCGCATGGCGCGCCCACACCGCCTCCAGCCCCTCCGCCTCGATCAGGTCGAGCGACGCGGCCAGCCCCTGGATCAGGTTCACGGCCGGCGTATAGGGGGTCTGCCCCTTGGCGAGTGACTGGCGCGCCGCGATCAGGTCGAGGTAGAACCGTGGCGTCTTGCACTGCTCGGCCACTTCCCAGCCCCGCGCCGACAGCGCGACGAATGACAGGCCCGGTGGGAGCATGAACGCCTTCTGCGACCCGGCGATGACCGCATCCAGCCCCCAGCCGTCGGTCCGCACCGGGATCCCGGCCATCCCGCTCACGCAGTCGACAATCGTCAGACAGCGGTAGTCCTGGGCGATCCGCGCGAGGGTCGAGACGTTCTGGGTCACCCCGGTGGAGGTCTCGTTCTGCACCATCAGCACGGCCTTGAACGGGCGGTGCGCCAGGACGTTCGCAATCTGGTGGGGCTCCACCGCCTGGCCGGGCGTCGCCGTCACCCACGTCACCAGGGCCCCGTAGCGCTCGGCAATCTCGCCCATCCGCTCCCCGAACTTGCCGCTGTTGAGCACGAGGACCCGATCGTCCGCGCTGATCAGGTTGGTGATCGCCGCCTCGACCCCGCCGGTCCCCGAGGCGCTCAGGATGATGACATCACTCGCGGTCTGGAACACGGCCTGCAGGCCCGC
>CAZIWQ010000167.1:0-1592 GCA_964542355.1 uncultured Armatimonadia bacterium | reverse complement strand
GTTGCACCGGGCCAGCAGCGCCGCGAACTGGGGCCCGCGGTGGTACATCGTCGGACCGCCGCTCGCCGCGCGCACTTCCGGCGGCACGTTCGTCGGGCCCGGGACCATCAGTAGCGTATCCTCGCTCACAGAACGCTCAGCCCTCCCTCGTTCACAGCGGGCGATGGTGGGACACCAGCCCCGTCGGCTCCGGTCGCGGCAAGCACTCGCGCGTCGGGTGCCAGGATGGTGTGGGCGACGACGTCTCCGGCGGCCACCGTCACACCCTCCCAGCACACAGCATCGGTCAGGTGTGCTCCCCGACCGACCGCGCAGCCACGGCCGAGCGTGACATGGGGGCCCACGGTCGCGTCCGCCGCAATCGCCACGTCCGGGGCGATGTGCACCGGGGCGATGAGGCGGGCCCGCGCAGCGACCCGGGCCGCTGCCGCGACCGCGGGTCCGGTCCACGACACCGCGCCCGCAAGCAGGTCGCGGTTGGCCTCAAGATAGGCCTGCGGCGTGCCGACGTCGGCCCAGTAGCCGTCCGCGGGTGGTGTCATGCCCAGCAACGGCTCCCCGGCCGCGAGCAGCGCCGGGAACAGCTCCGTCTCGTTCGAGAACTCCCGCCCCGCGGGGATGTAGTCGAAGACCGCCGGGCTCATGACATAGAGCCCACTATTGACTGTATTGGCGCCCGCCCTGTCCACATCCTGCTTTTCGAGGAACTCAGTTACCGCACCGGTGTCGTCACAGCGGATCAGGCCGTAGCGCCGGATGTCGGTCACGCGGCGGAGGCAGAACGTCACGGTGGCCGCCGCGCGCAGATGGGCCGCCGCAACAGCCCCGACGTCGACATCATAGACGAGGTCGCCGTTCATGGCGATGAACGGTGCGTCGAAGCAGCGCGCGACGTGCTTGATGGCACCGGCGGTCCCCAGTGGCGTGGCCTCCTCGACGTAGGTGAGCGCGACTCCCCAGGCGCTGCCGTCGCCCAGCACCGTCCGTAGCGCATCGGCGCGATAGCCGACAGCCAGCACGACGTCAGTGATGCCATGGCGGGCGAGGAGGGCCAGCTCGTACGACAAGAGAGGCTGATCGAGGAGGGGGATGAGTGCCTTCGGCCGCAGGTTAGTCAGCGGCCGCAAGCGTGTGCCTGCCCCGCCGACGAGCAGGAGCGCCCTGGTAATGGGTGAACGCACAGACCATCGCCATCCGCAAGCAGGCTACTGCCGGGGGCCGGCGGCGTGCCCTCCGGCGCCATCCTGGCGTGGCTTCGCGGCCCCAGAACGACTTTTCGGCCGCTCGCCTCGGCGCCAACCACACGCCCGCCCGACTACGCCGGCCGGATCCCCTCGACGCGCAGTTGGATGCCGCGCGTCCCATTGTACTCGTTGATCTCGGGGGTATGGCAGATGTCGACCATCATTCCCCGTCGCAGCCGGCGGGCCTCGGCGCCCAGCCCGAAGCCGATGCAGTCGACCGGCCGGTCGCCTTGTGAGACGAAGAGCTTGAGGTGTTGCTCGTCGCGCCCGACGGCCCGCACGTCCAGGACATCGACCGCCCGCGTGATGAACAACGGCGCCGGGTTCCCCTGCCCGTAGGGCTCAAGC
>CAZIWQ010000166.1:9223-9599 GCA_964542355.1 uncultured Armatimonadia bacterium | reverse complement strand
GGCGAAGAAGGGCGGACGGTTCATCCTCTCCACCGGCGACCAGTGCGGCCGCGACACCCCGGACGAGAACATCCGCGAGATGGGGAGGGTCGTGGAGGAGTTCGGGGCATACCCCCTGGACATGGCGGCGATTGACAGGGAGATCGCACGGCTGGAGGGGTGAGGCGCCGTGGCCGCCGTCTGTGGGGCAGGGGAGTGGGGAGTGGGGAGTGGGAACGGCAGCGGCCATTGGCCTGCCGCCGTTCCGACGCCGCGAGCCGTTCCTGGGACCGCGAGCGTCTCGCTCGCTCCCCGCCGTTCGCCGTCCGCCGTCCGCCGTTGTAGGGCGCGGGTTCATCCCGCGCCGCCGTCATCCGTGCCGTGCCGTGGTAGGGGC
>CAZIWQ010000166.1:0-9213 GCA_964542355.1 uncultured Armatimonadia bacterium | reverse complement strand
AGCGCTCCCCCGAGCGCGATCGCGCGGCGGAACACGAGCGAAACGGCGAACGACAATGGCGGAGCGTGTCCGTGGCAGGAGAGAGCCAGATGGCGCGGCGGGTTGCGGACGGTGAGCGGTGCCCCATCGCGCTCAGGGGAGCGCTCCTACCACGACAACGGCGAACGGCCAACACCTGCGGGACCCGCCCTACAGACGGCACGGCGCCGTCCGTAGGTCCCCCTCACCGCAGCGTCTGGCGCGTGGCATGCAGCGGGAGCCGGTCGAGGTACAGCCCGCCGAGGTACCCCGGGTTGAGGAAATCATCCGCGAAGCCGGTCCACATCATCTGGCACTTGCGTACCCCTCCGCCGTCCGCGTCATTGACCCCCACATCGAAACCAAGGCCGGCCCAGGCGGCGCCCCGCATCTCGGTGACGGCCGCCAGCGGGAGATCGACCTGTGCGCTGTACCCGCTCGGGGTGCGAGCGCAGGTCACGGCCAGGTCCGCAAGCTGCGCCGGAAGGGGCTGCATGCTCCGCCAGCGGGCGGCGCTCTCCGCCGCCGGCGGCGTGATCTGCAGGGCAATCACCTGCGGGCCGTAGACGGGCTTGCCCTGGTCGGCGTCGCCTCGCAGGTCGAGGTAGAGCTCCGCACAGTCGCCCTGCGAGGGATCATCCCCGGAGGCCACGGTGATGTCGCTGTCCGTAACCTCAATGATGAACCGGAGACGATCGGCCAGCGCCGTAACCGCAAAGCGCAGCGACAGGTCACTCGCACCAAGCCAGCGATGGCGACCGATGGCGAGTGACTCCTCCGGCAGGCTATGCCAGGTGACGGCCGCCGTGTCGTTCGGGCTCCCCGGGGCGCGATCCGCCCTCACTGCGGGCGCGACCGTCAGCCAGGCTACATCGCTCTTCCCGGCTCCGCCCCCGCGCGCCAGCATTCGGATCGGGTAGGCACGGCTCTGCCCCGTGAAGGTGCCGAGCGGCAGCTTCCACCGCAGCCGTGTGCTCTGGTGGGGTGCCAGGCGCACCTGCTTCTCCAGCGGCTTGTCCTCCCACTCCATCCGGACCGCACACTCGAGCGGCTTGTCGGACACGCTCGTGATCTCCGCTTCGAGGTCGTAGCCGCTCTGACCGGAGAGCCGTGACCCTTTGGCGAGCTGGCAGGCGAAGGCCGGCGTGAGGCCGACGGCTTCCCAGAACGCACGGAGCACCTCGCGGGCCATGATGACATGGGTGAAGCTATCAGGGTGGCTTTCGTAGGGGAAGGGCCCGCGGGAGTCCCCGTCCCCCTGGCGGATGGCCCGATCCAGGTCGGCGGCCGGGATGGCCTCCCGGGCGGCGACGCTGCGGGCAGTCTGGTTCCATGCGTTGTCCGGATTGGGGTGAACGATCGGGGGCAGGCAGGCGATCACGAGCGCCCCCGTATCGTCACTGCTGCGGCGCAGCAGCTTGCCGAGGTCCTTGTCGAAGGCGCCAACAGCGCGCCCCCACCCCTTGTCGTTGCCCCCGAACTGCACGAGCAGGAGGTCCGGCCTGGCCGCCTTCACTTCCTCATCGAAGCGCCGCAGCGCGCCTTCAGTGGTCTCGCCGGGATGGCCGTGAGTGACGAACTCGATACGGCTCTCCGGGAACGCGTACTGGAGGGTGTCGGCGACGATCCGGCAGTAGACATGGCGGCCATCAGTGCCCCAGCCGGCGGTGAGCGAATCGCCGAAGGCCATGAGCCGCACCGGCTCACCGCGCTGCAGCCGCGCGATGAGATCGTGGCCGCGCTGGCGCATCACTGCCCCGCGATCGGCGGGGGCGTGTTCCCATACCCAGGCGCAGTGGGCCGGCGTCAGGCCAAGCACAGTGGCTGACAGGATGGCGGCCGTGGCCGCAAGCATGCCGAGCCGGGATCTGGGGCGTGGCATCGTGCCGGGTACTGGCTTCGACGTTAGCGAACGGTGGTCTCTTCCGCTTCCCATGCTGTGAGGTACGCCGCTTCCCCCACCTTGTCCTCCACACCGATGCCCTACGCCACTCGCGGATGGAACGCTGCGCCGCCAAGCAGGGATCGGGGCAGCGGGCACGGAAGCGCCGGCCATGACTCCACGCGAACGTTTCCGTCGGTTGATGGCCGGGCAGCCGGTGGACCGGCTGCCGGTGCTGGCGCTGGAGCCCTACATGGCCCGGGCGCACTACCGCTACCTGATCGAGCGCCTGCCGGAGCTGCGCGTCCAGTAGCCGCACCATTCCACGCACGACGTCACGGGTCAAGGCTGACGCCCTGAGCGATGAGACTGTCCCGAAGCGCGGCAACATCAACTTCCCGCGCAGGAGTGCCCTGGTTGGCGGACATGGCGGCCGCAGTACCGGCGGCCTGTCCCATCGCCATGCAACAGGGCATCATCCTCGCCGATGCGAGCGCTTCGTGGGTCGATGAAAAGCACCGCCCGACCACCAGCAGGTCCTCGACATCCCTTGGTACGAGACACCTGTAGGGGATATCGTAGGAAGTGCCGGCCTCGGGCACTTTGCGGTTGTACGTGCTTTCTTGTCCCGGGCGGCCTACCGCGTGAACGTCGATATAGCATGCATACCTGGCGATCGCGTCGGCGAACTTCCTGGAGGCCAAGACATCGTCGCCGGTCAGCACGTACTCACCCAGCACCCTGCGTGTTTCTCGAACTCCCAGCATCGCGCCCGTGGCCGCCACGTACGCACCCTCAAACCCCCGGATGTTCCGTTTCGCGAAGCCATACGCTTGCCAGATCTGCTTTCTGGCGTCGACCCAGGCTCGGGTGATCTCCTCGACGTTGGTGGCATCGGCTCCGTGAACGTGGTCGGCGTTATAGTACGTCTCGTCCTGCCGCAACAAGTTGTCGGTGCCTGCACCGTACCCTCCGACCACCGGCCGCGGGACCGCCTCGCCCCGCAGGTGGGCTTCGTGGAGGATCTCGTCCCGATGCTGCTCAAGGAAACCCACTGCCCGGTCCCGGTCCAGGTTGTGCACCTTGGAGAACAGGCCGAGGGGCTGCGTCAGACCATCCCCCGGCCTTCCCTTCTCGTAGGGCACCCCGGCCGAGGCTGCCACGTCCCCATCTCCGGTAGCGTCGATCACGACTTCGGCGAGAATGGCCTCCCGTCCGGACTTGCTCTCGATGAACACCCCCTGCACCCGGCCGGCGTCGACAATCGCTCCGACGACCCGCGTGTCGAAGAGCACGTTAGCTCCCGCCTCTTCCGCCATGGTGTCCAGCAGGAACTTGAGCGTCTCCGGGTCAAACGGAGCCCAGTAATCGGTATTGGGTCCGTCGACACCCCCCCATGGCGCAGGGCGGGGCATGATCGCCGCGTCCAGCTTGACCAATCGCTGGAGAATCTCAAACGGGATGCCGCCCACGATCATCTTCTCCTGATCGTGGTAGGGGCCCAGACGATTGAGCATTCCGCTCGTAGCGCACCCACCCAGACACCCATAGTGCTCCACCACAAGGGTGTTGGCGCCGCTTCTGGCTGCGGCGAGCGCGGCGCCGACGCCTGCCGGCCCCCCTCCGCAGACCACGACGTCGACGTGTGCTCTTGCTCTCGTCCGGCGTTCGGGTTCAAGTACATCTGTCATTGAGTTCGCCCCGTCCTGATCCTGGAATCACTGGCACCACGTCCCCTGGTTGGGGGGCTGCGCAGGGGCGTGCCCACCTCCGCGGCTTTGCAGCTCCACCCCCGGGAGATTGGTTCTGCCTCCGGGTCGCGAATCCTCTTCAGGATCTTGAGGGTGTCGCTTCCCTTGCCTGGTCGAGCGCCTGCCGGAGCCGTGCGTCGAATAGCCGCGCTATTCTACGCACATTCTGCGTTCAACACTTGCGAACGTAGTAGCTCCGGGCTACAATCAACGCACCAGGCGCGTCGAATAGCTACTGCGTTCTACGCATGACATGCTCCGAATCAGGTGGGGCCGATGAGCCCGTACATCTATGACCGGCCGGACTGGCCCAACTTCCGCTGGCGCACTGAGTATCTGGCGCAGCGACTGGCCACTGTTCGGTTCGATCAGGGCCACCTGATCGGGCGCACGGAATCACTGGGGTTCAAGCTCCGCCAGGAGGCTGAGCTCGAAACACTCACCGAGGACGTGCTTGAGAGCAGCAGCATCGAGGGGGAGAACCTTGACGCGGCACAGGTGCGCTCCTCGATCGCGCGCCGCCTGGGCATGGACATTGGTGGCCTGAGACCGGTGGACCGGCACGTGGAAGGCGTCGTGGAGATGATGCTCGACGCCACCCGTCACTATGAGGAGATGCTCACCGCCGAACGGCTGTACGGCTGGCATGCGTCGCTCTTCCCCACCGGACGCAGCGGCATGCGGCGGATTGTCGTCGGCGCCTGGCGCGATGACGCCGCAGGAGCGATGCAGGTGGTCTCCGGCCCACTCGGTCGCGAGCACACCCACTACCAGGCCCCCCCGCCCACACGGATCGGCCGGGAGATGCAGGCTTTCCTGGACTGGTTCAACGGCAGCGGTGAGGTCGACTGGCTGCTGAAGGCCGGCGTCGCCCATCTGTGGTTCGTGACGGTCCACCCCTTCGAGGACGGGAATGGCCGGATCGCACGCGCGATTGCTGACTTGGCGTTGTCCCGCTCTGAGAATAGCGCTCAACGCTGCTACAGCATGTCGGCCCAGATTCAGCGGGACCGCGACGGCTACTATGCCGTCCTGGAGCGCACCCAGAAAGGGACGATGGACATCACGCCGTGGTTGGACTGGTTCCTGGGGTGCCTGGGCCGTGCCATCGCGGGCGCGCAGACCACGCTCGCCGCCGTGCTCCACAAAGCGCGCTTCTGGGAGGGTGTCGGGTCCGCTTCGCTCAACGATCGCCAGCGCCTGGTACTCAACCGCCTGCTGGACGGATTCGAGGGCAAGCTCACGACATCGAAATGGGGTAAGCTCGCCAGGTGCTCGCACGACACGGCCTTGCGCGACATCCGGGCGCTCGTGGAGCGGGGAGTGCTGGTGCAGAGCCCGGAGGGGGGCCGCAGCACCAGCTACGAGCTGATGCTGCCGGGGGAGTGACGGGTACTGCGGGACACGGTAGGCGGAGGCCTCGCGCCATCGGCGCCGAGGGAGCCCACGAGCGGTGCCCAGATAGAGGGATACGAGAGGCTTCGGCGAATCAGTGAGGCGGCGTAGCGAGGACGAGGCTTGGCCTCGTCGGGGGCTGCTATCGCCAAGGGGTCCGGCCGAAGAGGCCACTTCCGGCCGGCCCCCGAGATGCAGCGACCGGCGGAGTGCCCTCCAGAGCCATTCTGGCGTGGCGTCACGGCCTCACAACGGCTTTTCGGCCGCTCTTCTAGAGACGGGTGCCCCGTGTGTGGGGATACCGGCGGCGAACGGCTGCGATAGGGCAAGTCGAGGATGGCCGACGGCCGCGCGCAAAGGAGGTGTCCCGCGATGTGGGTCGAGAAGGTCGCTCTGGAGAACATCAAGTGCTTCGAGAAGCTAGAGCTTAGCTTCGCCAGCAAGGGCGAGCCGTTCAAGTGGGTCACGCTGCTCAGCGAGAACGGGTCCGGCAAGAGCACGATCCTGCAAGCGCTCGGGTTGCTACTGGCGGGACCCGAGAGTGCCCAGAAGCTACTGCCCCGGCCCGACGGTTGGCTGCGCGAAGCGGAGCGGCGGGGCTTGGTCTCTGCGCGAATCCACCAGGGCCCCAATGATCCTGGTCACTTCGGCGATACCACGAGGTTCAACGCCTTTGGCTACTCGTTCTATGTCACCGGCGACCGCCCGATCACGATCAACCAGAAGCGGTACAACGAACCCGCAGTCGTGGAAGGTCCCTCCCGGCAGCTCAGTTGGCTGCGCCAGAACGCGTTCACTCCCGAGGGCCAGGGGTGGTTCGCCGCCGGCTACGGGCCGTTCCGCAGGCTCACCCGAGTGGACCGCATCTATGTGCCCGCACTCGACCAGCCCGCGCGGTTCACGAACTTCCAGACGCAGTTCGATGAGAACGAGCCGCTGTCGACCTTTGAGCAGTGGACGGTATATCTCGACTGGCGCATCGCCAAGGGCACTGACGCGCAGGTCCACAAGCGCCACCAGGACATGACCGTGGGAGCGCTCAACAGCCTGCTCCCCAACGGGACACGGTACTCCCGGGTGTCGCCCGAGGGACGGGTGCTCTTTACTCGAGGAAGCGCCGAGGTGCCAACCACCGCCCTCAGCGACGGTTACCGGAGTGTCATCGCGCTGGCAGGTGACCTCGTCTGGCGGATGATCTCCGCCTTTCCTGACAGCAATGACCCCATGCAGTCGTCCTGCTCGATGAGCTCGACATCCATCTCCACCCCACATGGCAACGCACCATCGCAGGCTTACTCCGTGAGCGTTTCCCCAACCTCCAGTTCATCGTGGCGACTCACAGCCCGTTCGTTGCGGCCGGTGCGGGAGAGGACGCACTCACGCTGCGGCTGGAGTCGGCAGAGGGCGTGTCGCAGGTGTGCGCCGTGAAGGGCCTCGCGCGCATGGATGTCGACGGCATCCTCCAGAGCGAGGCCTTCGGGCTGGTATCGACCTACGCCCCGGAGACGCAAGCGCGGATCGACAGGTACGATGAGCTGGCCGCCAGGGGCACACGCCGCAGCCCCAAGGAGGAGAGTGAGTTCGGCCAACTGCGCCTGTTCGTTGCGGAGGTGACTGAGGGAGCGCTCGGCGGCGATGAGACCTCCCTCGAGGTGCGGGCCAGGCGCTACCTGGAGCAGGCACTGCGATGATACCACTGTCACGCCCGGCGAAGCCGTCGGTGCTTGCCCGGAACGAGGCCAAGTGGCGAAACCGGCTCGCTTCCGCGGCCACGGACGAGCAGGAGAAGAAGGCTCTGGCCAGGTACAACCAACCGGAGGTCCGGGAGGCTCTCTGGGAGATGTGCAACGGCAAGTGCGCCTACTGCGAGAGGCAACTCGACGATAGTGACGCACACATCGAGCACTATCGACCCAAGGCCAACCCTCAGTACCGGCATCTGGCCTTTGAGTGGACAAACCTCCTGCTCTCATGCAGCACCTGCAACTCGTCCCGCTACAAGGGCGACAAGTTCCCCGAAGCGACGGACGGCGGGCCGATCATCGACCCCTCTGGCGAGGACCCCGGCGCCCATCTACAGTTCGTCTTCGACCCGGCCGCCGGCACCGCCAGTGTGTACGGCAGCACAACCCGCGGGAACACGACGGTGCAGGTCCTTGGCCTGAACCGTCAGAAGCTGCGGCGGAAGCGCACGCAGTGGGTCACGTACCTGGCGCTCATCCGGGAGAAGGCCCGCGAAGGAGATGCAACGGCGGCCCAGCTCTTCCGCGAGGCGCAAGCGGACGGAGCCCCATACGCCGCCTTTGCGCGAGCGCTGGCTGGCAACTGACACCCGATCCCACAGGTCGCACTGCTCCTGCCGCAGGTGGTCCTGTGACCCGATCTGGCGGTCAAAGACGAGCACGTTGTCGCGGCTGACATCGTATGCCGCCCATTCCGGCAGACCCTCCGGCGCGGGCTTGCCGGTGCGAGCGAAGGCGGTCCAGTAGGCCATCAGCTTCTCCGACAACTGCTGCGCCTCGGCGGTCGCGAGATGTGGCGGCAAACTCCCGAAGACGAAGGGGATCTCGCTGCCGTGGGTGACGCCGAGCCCCCTCGCCTTGGCCGCCCGCGGCAGGTAGTTGAAGAAGTAGCGCCAGGTAGGATGGCCGGCGGTAGCATGCCAGCGCGCGCTGCGGCGGGCGTTGGCGGTGAAGGCGACATCGCCGAGCGCGGCGGCGTAACTGTCCTTCGCCTCGCTATCGGTCCGCGCCGGATAGAGCCGCAGGACCTCGCCGGCATTCTCCCCGAACATCTGCCGTGCGACGAACTCGTAGCCCCGTACGGTCTTCGGCGCGCCCTGGCGCGTGAAAAGCGTCCCCTCGTCGGCATTGGAGCCGACCATGAAGGGTACCGGTGCCTGCTTGCCCGCGGCGAAGACCGCCGCGGGGTTCTCCGTCAGTACCTGCCCGTCCAGGCACAGCATCTCCGTCCCGCTCTTGCCGGGCAGGGAGCCGGTACTCCCGGACAGCTTCACGATCTCAGTCGCGGCCTTGCCGCGCAGGGCCGCCAGCCCCCCGGCCCAGTCGGCCACACCGAGTGTGGCTGTCTTCTGCTGCCACAGGGCCTGTGACCGCGCCAGCGTCAGCGTCCGGTGGGGCGCAGCGCCGCTCTCGGCGATGGCCCCGTGGAACAGCCCGCGTGCCAGGGGGCTGGCCATGAGGATGTGCACACTCAGGGCCCCGGCGGACTCCCCGAAGATCGTCACTCGCTCCGGGTCCCCACCGAAGCGCGCGATGTTGCCCTGCACCCACTTGAGGGCGGCGATCTGGTCGAGGAGGCCCCAGTTTCCGGCGGCGCCGGAGGGCGATTCGTGTTGCAGATCAGGATGGGTGAGGAAGCCGAAGGCGCCCAGGCGGTAGTTGATCGTGACGACAACGGTACCCCGTCGGGCGAGGTTCGTGCCCTCATAGAACGGTTTGCTCCCCGAGCCCTGCACGAGCCCACCGCCATGGATCCAGAACATGACCGCCAGGCGCTCCTCGGTGCTCCGGGCGGGCGTCCACACGTTGAGATAGAGGCAGTCCTCGCTCTGGTTGAGGGTCTGCTTGTCGCGGTCGAGGGGGCTGTCGGCCTGCGGGCAACTGGGCCCGGAGGCAGTCATGGCGCGCGGCTCTGTCCAGGGCTCGGGGGGTAGCGGCTCATGCCAGCGCAAGGGCCCCAGTGGGGGTCGGGCATAGGGGATGCCCTTGTAGACATGCACGCCGCTAATGATCGTGCCCGTGATCGGGCCGGACGTGAGTGTGATCGGGTCCTGGAGCGGGGCACAGATTGCCGGCGCTGTCGTCAGCAGCAGAAGCACAAGGTCGCAGGTTCTCATAGTGACCTCCACGCTGTCTGACGAATGGGAGGGTGCGCTGGTTTGCTCCAGTCGGCGGTTCTGGCGGTGCGAGGGATAGGGCTGAGGTGACGGGGTAGTGGGGCGCCGGCGTGTTGCGCATGCGAGGTGGGCGCGGGTCGGTACGCCCGACACTGCTGTCGGGCGCGTGCTGATGAACGGCGGCGCGGCTCGGTACGCCCGACACTGCTGTCGGGCGTACCTTGAGGAACGACTCACCCGCCGCGAAGCGGCGTGCCGTCAAGCCCCGACGGGGCGATCCCGCCTTGCGGGATAGCGAGGGGCGTAAG
>CAZIWQ010000165.1:0-9617 GCA_964542355.1 uncultured Armatimonadia bacterium | reverse complement strand
CGGAATGGCTCTGGAGGGCACTCAGCCGGCCGCTACATCTCGGGGGCCGGCCGGACGTGGCCTTCTCGGCCGGACCCCTAGACATCGTTGGTGCACGGGACCGCAGGTGTAAACAAAGCGGGCGGGGCCTTACCCCGCGCGCCGACCGTGCCGATAGTACAATCGACCCACTCCCTCCCTGGCCGTCGCTACTGTCCGGACCTGACCCGTTAACGGACTGTAGCGGCGGCTTCATGCCGGCCGTCAGTCGGCCCCCTCCGCCGCCTCCCCCAGCCCCTCGCGTGGTTCACTCAGTCGCAGCGCCGCCAGGATCGAGACGGCCGACAGCAGGGAGGCGAGCGCGAACAACGGTAGATAGCCGGTGCGAGGCGCCAGCCAGCCGACGAGGATGGGCGTCAGGCACAGTGGCAGGAGGAAGGCGTTCCCGAAGCCGACATACGAGGGCCGCTTCGGGCCCGGCGCAATGTCGAGCATGTAGTTGAACTCGCCGGTCTCGCGGCCGGCGGCCAACAGGCCGAGGCCGGCGAAGGCGACACCCAGGAGCAAGACACACGGCGAGCCGGCGGTAGCCGCCGCCGTACCCGCCGGTGCCAACAGGGCCGAGCCGGTGGCGGCACCGAAGGTGGCGAGGGCCATCCAGGTCGACGCCACGATCACCGCCCGATTCCCGCTCCGATCGCTCATCCGCCCAACGATGAGCGAGGACAGCATCTCACTCGCGACCCGGATCGTCAAGAACACGGCGGCAGAGCGCTCGGGCAAGCCCAGGTCGCGGATCGCGTAGGCGATGAAGAAGGTGGGCACGGCACCGGACAGGCCGGCCAGGAAGCGCAGGCGCAACAGGCCGCGGTAGGTCTCGTCCCGGCGATAGATGCGCACGCCGCGGCTGAAGTGCTGGCGCCAGGTGAGCCGGCGGCGTGCGGCATGGGAGGCCGGCTCCCGCACGAGCGAAAACACGGTCCACGCCAGGCCGAACATGACCGTGCTGAGCCCGAACAGCACCCCGTAGTTGGCAGGGAACGGGTACGGCGCTGCGGGGGCGAGGCAGTAGTCGACCAGTGGCGCCGCCACGACTACCGACAGGATCAGCCCGCACAGCCGCCGCCCGGTGAGCAGACTCCCGCGACGGTGGCTGGGAACGGAGCGGGCGGTGATGTCGACCCATGCCAGCTCAGTAATGCCGTTGAACAGCATCATGGTCAGCAGGCCGGCGAGCAGGACCGCCAGCACGAGGCGCGGGTCGCGCCCCACCCCCAGCAGCAGGGCGCCCGTGGCCACCGTCAGCGCCACGACGCGCGCGACAGACCCCCAGACGTAGACCGGGCGCTTGCGCTCAACCGCATCCAGCACGCGGGCGGAGAAGAGCTGCGCGGCGATGCGCCCGACCTCCTGAACGCCCGCCACGAGGCCGACGACCCACTCCGCGCCCACCAGGCGCAGCACCAGGAGCGGCACGACCGTGCCCGGGTCGGTGACGCGACTGGCGACAACGGAGATTGCGCCGTTGATGACGTTCAGCACGAAGCTGCGACGCACCAGCGGCACTTCGAGGTCGGTGCGGTCTCGGGAAGCCATTGGGCAAACCAAACGCCCGGCGCCTCGGCCGACAGCTCGCGACCGTGTGGGAAGCGCCAGGCGGGAAGAGGTCGGTGTTCGGTCGCTGCCCGTTCGGAGTGGGCAGCTCCTCGGGCGACCCGGCCGGAAGTGGCCTGGCCGGTCGGGTCGCTAGTGGCATCGTACAGGGCGCGCCCGCACAGCGTCAACCCCATCGCTGCGGCGGCGGTCCCGCCCGCCGCGACCGAGACGTCCCGCCGCGGATTGCGCAGGCGGGAGAGCTGGCAGGGTGAGCCGGAAGGGAGTACAGATCGGCGAGTTCGTGCTATGCTATGGAGATGGCACCCACGCCGGGCGGTCGCTGCGCTACGGGTTCGCGGGGCGCGGTGCGGGCGATCGTGCGCCGGCGGGGCACGACCCGGGCGCAGCCGTCGCTGCGGGCCGTGACAGTCAGTTCATGAGCAGCGCCGGCTCGCACCAGCGGCTCAGGTCATAGCGCTCGGGGTCAGCCAGGAGTATTGTCGGGTCACGGCGCACGCGCGGGATCATCGCCTCGCACAGCGGCTTGGCCTGCAGCACGCGCAAGGTGGCCTGGCCGGCCTGGCCGTGGGCGAGGATGCCCGCCGCGGTCAGCTCGGGCTCGAAGGCCGGGTAGTTGCGGGCCGGGCCGTAGAGGTGGAGCCGCGTGGGGACGGTCAGCACAGTATCGTCGGGGAGGACGATGCGGGCGATCACCGGCTCCGGCTGGCACACGTAGGGGGCGTCCGCCGCCTCCTCGATGTGATGGAAGATGGTCGCGGACGCCAGACCGACGCCGATGAACAGGACCTTCCCCTCGGCCATGCGGAGCTTGTGGTAGGGGGAGAGGATGCCGCAGGGGGTCTCACACAACTCGTGCCCGACTGTGAACCAGTGCGCGTCATAGCCGATGGCACACACGGAGTGCGTGGGCCCGAGGCTGCGGACCGCCGCCGGGTGCCGCC
Source organism: uncultured Armatimonadia bacterium (assembly GCA_964542355.1). Taxonomy (GTDB): domain Bacteria; phylum Armatimonadota; class Zipacnadia; order Zipacnadales; family JABUFB01; genus CAZIWQ01. The sequence continues at coordinate 7,080 of CAZIWQ010000165.1, read as the reverse complement.
GGGCCGTCTCCGGGATCTTGCCGGTCCAGCACGGGTCCAGATGCGGACGGAACACAGGCGGATTGTCGCGGCCCAACTCGCGACTGCCCGTGAGCGTGGGGAACAGCACCGTGCCGGTTTGCCCCACGACCTCGCGGAGCGCCTCGACAATACTCGTGGCACCCCCCGCGACCCGGCCCAACGCGGACAGGGAGGCGTGGACCAAAACCACATCACCGGCGGCAACACCGGCCTGCTGCACTCCGGCGACGATGGTGTCGCGGCTCACTAGCGGCGCGCTCTGCCAATCAACTGATGACACTGGTGTCTCCTGCGAGGCCCTCGGGTCCGATGGGGTAGACGAGCATCGTCGCCTGCTTGGTGACCAGAACCACGGCGTGGTGCGTGGCCGGGGCACCCTCGGCTCCCGGGTAGTGGACGGCTGCATTCGTGATGGCGAGATAAAGCCGGGACTTATCGTTGAGGACATCACTCAGGCGCAGGTCGCGCCGGATATGGACTTCGCCCTCCACGGTGACTCCACCTTGGAGCACACAGTGCACGGTTTGGGTCAGGCACAGCTCGCGCATGGCGGCGGCATACACCGGACAGGTGTCGCACGCATCCCGCGACAGGTCACAGCAGGGTGAGACCGACATCTCCCAGCAGTTGCGCCCCATGTCGCTGGCGCGACACCCCCGGCAGATGGTGCCCCCGCGGGGATGGATTGCGGTGCACACGCAACTGTAGCTCAGGCTAATCCCGGGGGGTGTCTGGAGATCGGTGGATGCCATGGTCAAGATGCTCCGTCGGTCAGGATGGGGGCTAGCGGGAGCATGCCCGTGGCGGGGTCAGGGACACGCCCCCGGGCCCCGTGTGCGGTGATGCGGCCGCTCTTCCAGTATCATCGGCGTGGGCAACAGACGGCTTGAGGGGTACAATGGGGGACGACCGCGACAGGCGAGCCAGCAAGCAGAACCGCCCGCAAGTAGGGGGGTAGCGGGGATACTCCCTTCCTTGCGAGCGGCTCCTATATATAATGCACGAATCCGGAGAAATATCCACTCAAGTTTAGGCGAACATTGCAAAATTTGCGTGTCGCACTGTGCCTCTATGCAGTCGTTTGCTCGCCGCGGGGTATGCGAAGGCACAGGGGTTGCCAGATATCAGTCAGGCAGACGTACAGGACGCACTCGTCCGGGCCATGGTCGCGGCCGGGTCGGTGCCTGCTGACGTCCGTCCGCAGCCTCGTCGAGGCCCGGCGAGGACCGGGCGGAGAGGGTCCTGTGGGTAGCCATCGACCGCCGATCGGTCGGGCGGGGGGGGCCGCTGTTGTCGCCAGTGTCGTGTGGATTTCCGGAGAGGGAGTGACCGCCGATGGGGCAGTGGATGGCCCGAACGCTGGTGGTGGCGATGCTGTGGGCATGTACGGGGCCGGTGTCAAGCCAGGAGGGGTCGACAACCGTCGATCCGCAGGTTGAGCAGGCGATCGTGAAGGGCAGTTGGGATGTCGTGATGGAGCAGGCCCGTGCCTGGCAGGCGCGCGCGCCCGAGGAGCTGGCGGCGGCACTGGTGGCGGCGGAGGCGTTCAGCCGGCTGGGGGAGTTGGAGCGGGCCGCGGAGGCGGGCGCGCCACTGGGCGAGACGCAGGCCCCGACGACGGAGCTGGCGCGGCGTCAGGCGCTGGCCGACTGGACAGCCGCACTGGCGGCGAGACAGCGGACCAGCGCCGCCGTCCTGGTCATCCGGGGCAAGGCCTTGGTGTGGCTGCAGGAGTTTGGTGCGGCCCGCGAGAGCCTCAACGCGGCCGTCGCCGCGTCCCCGGATGACCCGGTGCCACATCACGCCCGCGGCCTTCTCTACGCTGCCGCCGGGACACAGGACAAGGCGGTTGCCGATTATTCGAAGGCGATCTCGCTGAACCCCACGTATGCGGAGGCCTACGCCGACCGGGGCCAGGCGTACCTGGTGACCGCGGAGTACACGAAGGCCATCGCCGACTTCGACAAGGCGGCGGAGTTGTGCCCGGGCTTCGCCGGGGCCTACTGTGGTCGGGCGGCCGCCTACGGCTCCACCGGGCAGTATGCGAAGGCCATTGTCGACTACACGAAGGCGATGCAGGTTCGGCCGCGCTATGCGGAGGCGTACTTCGGGTGCGGGACCGCGTACGCGCTGGGCCCCCAGCCCGACCTCGAACGGGCGATCGCGGACTTCACGCAGGCGATCGAGATCAACCCGCGACTGGTGCGCGCCTATGACAGCCGCGGCCGCCTCCACAATGCGAGGGGGGACTACGTGCGGGCGGTGGAGGACTTCACGCGCGTGCTGGAGCTGAACCCGCGCAGCGCGGAGGCCTACTTCAACCGGGGGACGAGCTACGGGCTGCAGGCGCAGCCCGACTGGGACCGCGCCATCGCCGATCTGTCACAGGCCATCGCGCTCGCGCCGGGCTATGTGGCGGCCTACACGAACCGCGCCAGCATGTATCTGCTCAAGGCAACCCCGGACTACGACCGGGCGATTGGCGACTACACCGAAGCGCTGGGGCTGGACGGCCATGACGCCACGCGTTACTATAGTCGCGGCAAGGCGTACTTCGCCAAGGGCGACTGGGGCCGCGCAATTGCGGACTACAGCCGGGCGGTGCAGATCGATCCCACGTACGCCGAGGCGTTCGCCAACCGCGGCAGCGTGTACGTACTGCGGCCCGACCCGGACTACGACAGCGCGATCGCGGACTTCACGCGTGCGCTGGCGCTGCGTCCGCTGGACGCCACGGTGTACTTCAACCGGGGCAACGCCCACAGCGCCTTGAAGAGCTACGATGAGGCGCTGGCTGACTACAGCCGGGCGATCGAGGTGGAGTCGGACTTCGCGCAGGCCTATTACAGCCGTGGGCTGCTCCGGCTGCGCCCACCGCGGCCCGACGTCCGGGGCGCGGCGGAGGACTTCGCCCGGGTGACCGCGCTGGAGCCGCGCAACGCCGCGGCATGGTACAATAGGGGCCTGGCGTACCGGCTGGCGGGCAACCAGCGCGAGTCCATCCAGGCCCTGCGGCACTTTGTGCGCATGGCACCGGAGGACACGATGGCGAGCGAGGTCGCGCAGGCACAGGGCATGCTCCGGCAGATGGGCGTGCGGGAGTGAGCCGGGGGCGCTCGGTCGTTCCGGTCGGGGGCCGGCGGCCGCGCGGACCTGGTGCCGTGGCCTGGCGCTGTCCGGTCGGGCCCGGTGCAGGAGGGCATCCGGGGAGGGAGGTATGGGGTGACTGGGTCACGAATTGTCATAACCTCACAAGGGAGGGACTGCGATGCAGAAACTGATGACATCACTGGTGGCGGGGGCGCTGGCGCTAACCGTAGCGACGGCCGGGTGGACGCAGCAGGACCTGACGAGTATCGAAGGTCAGCTCGAGCGCGCGGTGACTGCGGGGACATGGCGCGACGTGGCCGGACTGGCGGAGAAGGGTTCGGAGCTGGCGGCGGCATGGCAGATCGTGGGCGCCGTTGTCAGCACCGATGCATACCGCCGGCTGCGCGAGCCGCAGCGGGCGTGGGAGGCGGCCGCCCTGTTGCGCGAGCTCCGCGCCCGGAAGGACCCGAGCCCCGTCCTGCGACTGAGCACGGCCTGGTTTGAGGCGTATGCGCAAAAGAACCAGCAGAACGCCGCCGCGTGGGAGTTACTCGCGTTCTGCCTGAGCCTGGCACGGAGCCAGGACAAGGCGCTGGAGGCGGCGGGACAGGCGATCCGCCTGGCACCGACCGATCCCATCCCCTGCGTCACGCGGGGTGTGACGTACCTCGAGATGCGCCAGTTCGCCAAAGCGATGGCCGACTTCACGAAGGCGATTGAGCTCGACCCCCGCTGTGCGGAGGCCTACACCAATCGCGGCTATGCCTTCCAGGCCGGCGGGGACAGTGCCAAGGCGATTGCGGATTTTGGGAAGGCGATTGAGAATGACGCCCGCTACGGGGAGGCCTATGCCCAGCGCGGCTCCCTGCTGCTGGCGGCCGGCGAATACGACGCGGCGATCGCCGACCTGACTAAGGCAGTCGACCTCGACCCGGGGCGGGCGGAGGTCTACGCCAGCCGCGGGATGTGCCATGTGCTCAAGCCAGACGCGGCCCTCGACCCGGCGCTGCGCGATTTCACCCGCGCGATCGCGCTCGACCCCACGCTGCCCGATGTCTACGACAAGCGCGGCCGCATCTACAGCCTCAAGGGCGAGCACACGCGGGCGGTCACCGACTTCACGCGGGCGATCGAGGCCAACCCGCGCAACCCGCGGCTGTACTACTACCGCGCCACCAGCATTGCGATGGGCCCCTCGCCCGACTACGATGCGGCGATCGAGGACCTCGACCGGGCGATCGAGCTGAACCCCAATGACCCCGAGGTGTACATGAACCGGGGCGGGATCCACGCCCTCAAGTCCCCGCCGGACTACGAGCGGGCGGTGATCGACTACACGAAAGCGATCGAGATCGATGACCGCAACCCGCGCGCGTTCTACAACCGCGGCAACGCTTACTGCGGGAAGCGGGATTTCACGCTGGCGGCGATCGACTACGGACGCGCCATCCGCCTCGACCCGGCCTATGCCGAGGCGTACCTGAACCGCGCGACGATGCATGCGACCAAGCCGGAGCCCGACTATGACCGGGCGATCAATGACTACACCACCGCGATCCGGCTCCGGCCGGATTCGGCCGAGGCCTACGAGAGCCGGGGGAACGCCCTCGCGGCGGTGCGCGAATACGCCGCCGCGATAACCGACTACACCAAGGCCATCGAGCTGAACCCGAACGCAGCCGACGCCTACCGCCGCCGCGGGCTGGCCTATATGCTCAAGTCGCCGCCGGAGTTTGACCGGACCGTCGACGACTGCTCCCGCGCCATCGAGATCGATCCCCGCCACGTCGCGGCCTACTATGACAAGGGCCTCGCCTGTCGGCGACTCAACCGCATCGTCGAGGCGGTGACGGCTTTGCAGCAGTTCATCGCCCTGGCACCCACCGCGGGCATGGAGCACCTGATCCCGGACGCCGTCCGCATGCTGCGCGAGATGGGAGTGAAGCCGGGGGCTCAGGGAGTCGGCTGATGTGTCGCGGGGCGTGCTCCGGAACGGAGCGGGCCGCGCGCGCGTTACCCGCCGGCGGCGAGTAGTGCACGGGCCTGCTCGAGCAGCGGGGCCGGCGCGCCGGCCGCCAGCACCAGTTGCGCCTGCTCCCGTGCGCGCGCCGTATCGCGTCGCTCGCGGTAGAGCCGGGCCAGTGCCAGGTGGATGCGCGCTTCCTCCTCCCCCGCGCCATTGGGCCGGGCCGACATCCGCGCCAGCGTGTGGTAGTCCTGGGCCAGCCCCAGCAGCTCCGGCTCATCGAGGCTCTCGGTCCCCGCGCTGAAGCTCTTCCACTTCGCCTGCCGAATGATCGCGGCGTTGGTGTCATCGAAGCGGAAGGTGGGGGTCGCGCTCGACGAGGGACGCATCACCGAGCGCGGGTCATCGACATGCAGCGCCCCGAACATGTGGCCCATCTCGTGCACGAGCGTCTCCGCCACCACCGCGGACGAGAACGTCCACTCGGTGGCCTCGCGGCCGTTGGCCTGCTCAAAGGCGAAGTCGCGAGTGAGCAGGTAGGCACCCATGTGGGGGCAGCCGTAGCCCGTCCACAAGTGGCGGTGCACCGGGCTGAAGTCGGCCGGATGGACCTGGAAGACCTCGAGGATGAAGCCGACTGCCAACTCGGGCCGCCGCGACCCGAGGGCGGCCTTCAGCGCCGCATACTGCCGGTCGAAGTCGTTGTCCGAGGGCGGGCTCCAGCGCACGAACTCGGCGATCTCGAACTGGATGCCACACAGCGCATCGTACACCTCCGAGCACTTGGCGACCCGCGCGCGGAGCTTGGCCTCACAGCGCGGATCGGTCGTGGCCTCGGTGTCGACGGCGCACGTCAACTGGATGACGCGGGGGGACTGGAGGTAGGCGGCGATCGCGTCCTGGATGGCCCGGGCCTGTTCGGGCCGACCGGCCGCCCCGGCGTACCGCAGGTTCAGGCGCGCGAAGTGGAGCGCCTGTCGATAGAGGCCCTGCCGCCAGCCCTCCTGCAGGTACGCCGCCACATACCGCGGGGAATACGAGCGGCACCAGAAGTCGAACGCCTGGGGGGAGGCACCGTAGTGGAGCGCGACAAACAGCTCACCCCAGGCGGTGATGGCCTCGGGCGTGCTCTCGCCCTGAAGCGACCGGTCCCACAGCAGGAGCGCCTCGGTGGCCTGCCCCTGCCACGCGAGGCCGCGCACGGCACACGCGGCGAGAGCGCTGCGCACGCGGGGCTCCTGGCCGTCCAGCGAGGCAAGGGCCCGGGCCGCCGCCGGCTGCGGCGTGGGGCTGCGCAACACGGCCTCGATCCGCTCGCGGACGAGGTCCGCCAGCTTCTGCGATAGTCTCTTCCGCAGTCCCGCGGAGCCATACATCGGCGTCCCCCCCGCGGCAACGGTCTCGAGTGCAATGAGCGCCTCGGTGTGCCCCTGGAGCAGTTGGCGGTCGGCCTCGCGCACCGCCTCATCGACACTACGCACCACCAGGGCCCCATCCTCCCACGTGATCACCAGTGCGAACATCTCGGCCAGAGCGCTGAGGCAGTCGGCGAGCGGGACGTCGGTCAAGGCCAGCGTGGCCTTCGCGTCATCGATACCCCGGACGATCACGCCGGCCCCGGTCTGCTGAGCCACGTCGTTGAATACGTCGACCAGCGGCCGGGCCTGAGCCTCGAGGGTAACGCGGCGTCCGTCGAGCTCGGCGCCCTGCGTCCGGGCGCCAGAGCCCACCAGCAGCGCGAGCAGCAGGAGCAACCTGGCCCCCCCTCGGCGTGGTAGCCGCTGTGCGGGCAACCGTCCCATCCTGAACTCCTTCCGGTCGTTGCGGTGGCCGGACCCCTGGTGTTGCGCAAAGCACGACTCGATGGGTCATGGTCCGCAGGCCCTTGGGTAGGGCCGTTGGTCGTAGAGCCCCTGAAAGGGGCGTCATACTTTAGCCACGGGCTCACGAGCCTGTCGCGAAAGCTCGTGGCGGGGCATGCAGGCCGTTCGACCCCTGCCCGC
>CAZIWQ010000164.1:3842-9630 GCA_964542355.1 uncultured Armatimonadia bacterium | reverse complement strand
CCCACCGGGAGAGGTCGCCCGCAGGCCGCGTGAGGGGATGCGCGATATGCAGAGCAGGCCCGCGGCCGCCGCAGTCCGGGCCGGTAGCCACGCGCGCGTGCCGGTCCGGGCCCCGCCGGCGCCCACGCGGAGGAACCCGCGCCCGTGGCGAGGAATAGGCCATCACTCCATCGCCGGGGGCTGGAGACACTGACACTATCTGGGAGGCAACCCTCATGGGCAAAAAGCTACGAGTCGGCTTTATCGGGGCAGGTGGCATCGCGCAGGGCGCGCACTTTCCGGGCTGGTTTGCTCTGCCCGACTGCGAGATTGTGGCGATCGCCGACGTGAAAGCCGAGACGGCCAAGGCGGCGGCAGACAAGGCCGGCGTGCCCGCGGATTGCGTGTTCGGCGACTACCACGCGATGCTCGACAAGGTCGAGCTGGACATCGTGGACGTGTGCACCCCGAACTGCTATCACAAGGACCCGGTGCTTGCCGGCTTCGCCGCGGGCTGCCATGTGATCGTGGAGAAGCCGATCGCGGTGTCAACGCGCGAAGCCGAGCAGATGACGGCCGCCGGCCACAAGGCCAAGAAGTTGTTCATGGTGGCTCAGAGCATGCGATTCGCCGATAGCTCGCTGGCGATGAAGGACTGGATCGATGCGGGCTACGTGGGTGACGTGTACTGGGCGCGGGCCAGTCTCTTGCGGCCGCGTGGCGTGCCGGCCTGGGGCGCCTTCATCGTCAAGGACATGTCGGCGGGAGGTCCGTGCTACGACCTCGCGGTGCATATCCTCGACCTGTGCTTGCACCTGATGGGCCACCCGGAGCCGGTCACCGTCTCCGCGGGCACGTGGCTGGAGATCGCCGACAAGCCGTCACTGATGAAGCACGACCCGAAGCGCTACACGGTTCCGGAGGACTTCGCCGCCGGCTTCATCCGCTTCGCGAACGGGGCCGCGATTTCGCTGGAGACGAGCTGGGCGCTCAATGTCCCGGCGGGGACCGGCGCGGTGACCCTCGCAGGGACCAAGGGTGGGGTGCAGAGCAGCCCGCTCACCCTCGTGCGCGAGGACTGTGGCATGCTCATGAACTGCACGCCGCAGATCAACCCGTATGCGGGGATTGCTTCGCACAGCGAGGAGATCCGGTGCTTCGTCGAGGCCGTCAAGAGGGGCGGCCCCTCCCCGGTACCGGGTGAGCAGGCGATCATTACCCAGCGCATCCTGGACGCGATCTACAAGTCGGGGGAGAAGGGCAAGGAGGTCAAGGCCTGAGGGCAGAGCCACATCCAGCCGCCCTCCGTGCCAGAGAGCCGCCGCTCCTTGTGCAGGGACATGCAGTCGTGGGGGGGCCGGACACAAGGCCGAATCACTCGCGGACACCATTCCCGGCCCGGGGAGGTGCCGCGACATCGGCCGTCTCAGGGCTCGCGGTTTCGGTGCGAGCGCTTGGCGGAAGGTCCCGACGGACGACAGGGAAACGTGGCTCCGTTCCCGCACGAAGGAGGGGCAGGCAACTCCCGGCCCCCAAGGGGGCACTGCAGATAGAGGTTCTCCGCGAGCCCGGCAATGCTGGGGGTGACGGTTGCCGTTGCTTGGTGACCGCCACCCTCAGGACGCTCGCGCAGCGTATCCTGACGTCAGCCCAGCGGCACGGCCGGGGCCTTCCGGGCGAACGGCCGCGAGCGCGACTGCCCATGGTGAGATGGTGCGAGAGCTAGGCCGCGCCCGACATGGCGCGGACCGGTAGTCTGGTCAGACCAGGTCGTGGGGGAGTGGAGCTCGGCTGATCACCTGCGAGAATCGCGTCAGCAGCCACAGGCTGTAGGGCCTACGAAGCCGCCCGACGCGCCGCAGATTGGCCGCGATGCCCCTGCCGTCACCCTCAACCCGCACCGTCAGAAGCCCATCGGGTGAGACTGCGCGGCTCAGTGCGTCTGTTGTGTCATCGTCGCCAACCCCACAAGCCACCAGTTCCGTGTGACGGCGAGTGACATTCGATACGTAGTCGCCTCGGATGATGGCATACCTCTTGCGCCAAGCGGCGCTGATCCCCCGTGGCGGCTCCCCTTCTTGCGAGATGGCGGCATCGCCTGTCGGGTGAAGGACGCACAGGTCCAGCAGCCACGGGGCGACAAGCCGCCTGTCGTGCAGCGCGACAAAGTGGTGCACGGTGTTGGGAGCGGACCCGTAGAACTGCAACCTGAAGTAAGGGTATGCTCTGTCCGCCTCCGGTGCAGCGTCGCGCTCTCTGATCTTGCACAGGACGATCATGCGGTCCTCGTACTGGCAATCGCGTTTGCCGTGACCTCGAACGGCCAGTTCGCAAGGGTTGGCCACAAGCACGTAGCGATCCTGGGTCTCGCGGCCCGGCTCTGCCACCTCGAAGATGTCGCCGACATCGAGAGGCAGATGGCGCTTCTTCATCCGGTCCTCGTCCTCATACCACTCCCGCGCCTGAAGCTCACGCACACGCGAGTAGCTGAGTTCGCCGGCCCCGGTGTTCGTCTCGATGGCAGCAACCGCACGGACCTGCTGCAGGACACCCTCGTCCACGCTGTCGTAGCTGTGCTCCAGGAGGCGTCCAAGGAAGTCCAGGTTCACAAGCCGCGTGAGTGTGTCCAGCTCTCTCGCGCCCTCCCTTGCCGAACTGCTCAAGACGGCTTGTGCGAAGTCCTCGATATCGAACTCGTGCTCGAGCCAGTGTTGCGAGCCGGTCGTGGCTTCGCTGAGAGCCATGCTGTAGGACTGCTTGATCGTGGATATGGCTGGCGACAGAAGGCACAACCTGAGCCCGCGCGCGAAGGATGGCAGGTGGTCCTGGCTGGACAGCCAAGCCTTTGGGATCACAAAGAACCGCTCACGCTTCAGCCCGAACTCTCTGGCGATGCAATCCCTCTCCTCCAGCAGCCGCTCGGGCGCAATGGTCTTGGTGAGCAAGGCGCATTTGGGTTGACCCGCTGTTCCGTCACCTATGAGTTGGCCCAGTTCGCGGATACCAGCGTCTAGTGCATCGCTCTGCTCCCTGTCGAAACTCCTGTCAAGCAGGATGAGAACGCCAGTGGCGGTCTCAGGAGGGACCAGTTGAGCCCTGTCGGCTTGCCACCTAGCAAGGCTAACGCGGCTGATCTTGGCCCTCGGAAAGACCTGAGGCAGCAGATCGGCGGCGTCCCCAAGCCCGTGCTCCCCCGAGAACGCACGGCACACCTCCTGCAAGACGGTGTCTCTAGTTCCGGAGTCAGCCCCCTCCCAGAATCGCCGGATCTGTCCTGACCGGGCATCCGGATCGTCGGCAAACCCCTGCCCCGTGAGCTTGCGAAGCAACTGGGCCAGACCGGGGTTCACCTCGTACTGCCCGATCACTTCCTCTAGCCCCACCGCGAACACGTCATCCACCCACACCACCTTGTCCACCCCCAACTGCTCAACGAGAAGGCGGAGCGCCCTCAGCGTACTCTTCGACGACCTAGTCGCGTTCGTTCCCATGAAGTGCTCCCCCCAGATTCACCTCGAACTTGTACCGGCGACCGTGTTCGTTGCGCTCCGGCAATAGCTCGATAACGCACCCCTCGGTCGCAAGCAACTGCTTCGCGATGAAGAGCCCCAGCCCGCGCCCCTCACCACGTGCCTTTGTGGTAACGAACGGCTCGAACACGCTATCCTCAACGGACTGCGGCACCCCGGGGCCATTGTCCGCGACTCGCACAGACGGCTTGCGGATCTCGATCGAGACCTGCCCATGCGCGATCTGACGCTGCCGCAGTGCTTCCCGAATCCAGTACTCGCTGTTCCGGACGAGATTGTCGAATACCTGGGTGAGCTTCCCTGGGTTCAGCCAGACATCGAAGTCACCGAGAAGGCCAACATCGACGACGTAGTCGATCCCGCTCCGCCCGAGTCGTGTACGCTGGTGTTCGCCGAAGGGCCCCTTGAGGAGGAAGTCGCCAACGACCACCCGCTCGCGGTTCTCTCTCACGTAACGCAGAGCGGGGGCCAGATATGACAGTTGCTTCCTGAGCGCGCCGATGCTCGTGTGAACGTGCTCCACGAAGGTCCGCAGTTGCGCGCGCGAGACCTCCCCCTGCTTCAGGTCAGCACTGGCACGCCGGGCCGCTTCAGCGAGACGGTCTGCGACGAACTGTATCTCATGGGACAGAGCCTCCGCTGCCAGCCCAAGGCTCGCGAGTTCGTATAGCTCATCGACCTGGCTGGTCAACTGGTCCAGCTGCGCGGCCAAGACTCGGGCCGCGCCCGTCGCCCGCCGCTGGAGGTCAGCAATCCCATCTAGATCCGGGATAGCGTCACGCACCTCGCGAGCAGCATCATGAGTAGCTACACTGCTGCCGGCGGCCGCGTGCTCCAGACGGTCGCGGAACCTGGCTTGCAGCACGGCTTGATGCTCGGCAGCGTGCACCAACTGCGCAACGACCGACTGCGGGCCGGCATCCTGCGACGGATCAAGACTTCTCTGTGAATGGTCCTTCAGGTATTGTATGGCCCCGCGCTTGAGCTCCCCTTGTGCCCGGTTCGCGTTCTCGATCAGCGCGCTGCTCAGCAGTGCCTTGAGGTTCGTGAAGTGCGCGTTGTCTGTGAAACCCTCGCGGTCGGTCTTTTCCTCGAGTTGCGGATTGCCCCCAGCCGTGATCGCGACGTAGCCCAGCGTATTGCGGGGTCTCAGTGTGTACCACGACCCTCCGCCGGTCCAGGCCTTGGATAGCCCAAGCCAGTCGCGATCCAGTCTCACACCAAAACCATCGCGATAGACCCTGATTCCGCTGAGGGACTGCACGAACTTCTTGTAGGCATCCAGTGCCTCAAAGACAGACTGCTGGCGGTGGGACTCACTGTCGAACGAGAAGTAGTCTATCTCCCCGTCGAAGGGTCCCGGGCTGGCTGGCGTACCATCGGGAGTGAGCGCGAGCCCCCCGAATTCCGCGAGGGAAACCGACCAGCGGACGCGCACGAACCACGGCCCCCCGACATCGGGCTCAGGTGCGAACCGGGCGGACGGCGGGTGCTCCTGAAGATGGCGCAGGAGCCCGGCCCCACGGTCGCTCTCGACGACCTCACGGAAGGCGGTTCGCAGATCGGGCCCCGGCCGGAAGTACGTGAGCTTCAGTCGGCCGTCGACGTCCAGACGTTCCCCGTCAAAGACGAAGCGATACGTGACTTCGGCGGCCTGACGCACCTCCCTGGTGACCTCGGCGAGTTCGACGCGTTCACCGTCGACCATGACCGACACACTGAAGTCACGGATAAGGTCATACGGGGAGATCAGGACTGCCAGTTGCTCGCGCAGGCGCTTCCGGCTGGAACCCTCCGACCAGTGTTCCGGAGCGCGGAGGTCCCGTATCGTCAGAACTGTACCTGAAGGAGCGGGCCCTGAAAGCGAGCGCTCGTCTCGCTGCACTGGCACCTCGGACACGGACACTCCCTCTCTGAAGTCGTCCCACGAGAAGAGCACTTCGTGCTCGGTGTCAGCGAGCTTCTGAGTGCGGGTACTGATGGCCTCATTGACGGGGCGGGTCACTATGTGGATTCGCGATCCGAGCCGCTGGGTACCAAGGCGGCCCAAGCCCTTGTCCCCGAGGGGTGTTCGCCCATCGCGAGTGGTCCCACCGGCGCGCTTCAGGTCTCGTTTGGGGGACGCAGCAATGGTGAGCCATCCGCGATCGATATCCTCAGGGATCATCCCGTTCCCGTTGTCCTCGATCGTGATACTCCCCGCGCCGGCACGCCCCCCCCCCCCCCCCACCCCCCCCGGGGGGGGAGGGCGGGGGTGGCGGGGGTCCAGGACCCCCAAT
>CAZIWQ010000164.1:2641-3832 GCA_964542355.1 uncultured Armatimonadia bacterium | reverse complement strand
CATCCCACCCTCCCCCGAGGGCGTCGAGGCTCTGCTGTCGATGGTGACCTTCGCCCACTTGGCATCGGCGTCGTAGCTGTTCTTGACAAGCTCGAACAGCGCCTGGACGTCATCGCTGATCAAGCCTTCTCCCAGATGGAAGACCACCCCGGCGTCGACGCGGAACCGAGAGGGATCAGTGCTGCGCCCGCGGGTCATCTTCCCCCACCCTTCCTAAACAGCAGCACAGTCTCGTCACGTATCGTTGGCGCGATGCTGTTCCTGTAGGCCATCCGCTTGCCGGAGATCTGGCGCTGGACGCTGGTCACCACGCTCACACCTCGCGTCGCCATCAGCTCGCACAGTATTGCGTCAAGCGGCAGGGGAACGCCACCGACGCGCCGGTTGCCGACCGTCCACAGCATGAGCCCGCCATCCCTGACCATCCATAGGATCGGGTCGAGAGCCGCGTCCAGATCCGCGCAGAACGCGGCAACACGCTTGAGCCGATCCGGCGGCTGGCCACTCAGCCGCTCCACCACTTCAGCGAAGCTGCCGCACTTGGCTGCAAGAGGTGCGGCGCGCCCGAGACAAGCTTGTCGCGACCCACCCAGGCTCATCGCGTCGACCTTGTGGGTGGTGACGAGCAAAGCCGGTGAGGCGTCTGGGGATATGTCCGCAAGGTCCACCCACTGGAGCGGCAAGTAGGAGTACTGACCGTAGGGCACAGTGCTAGTGTTGTCTCCGTAAGGTGGCGAGGTCATGAGCAGATCACAGCAGCCCTGGAGATAGTGCCGCTCCTCCAGACGGAGCACATCCGCGAGCTCGACGCGCACTTGCCCTCGGTAGCGCCCTGCTCGCAAGTGCCCCGCTTGTGCCAGGCCCCGCGCGTGCTCCGCGATGAGCCCCAGGTCGCGAGTCAGGAACCCGCCGAAGACAGCGACGGGCGACGGTCGTCTCCCCGCCAACTCGTCACATGAGCGAATGTGCAACTTGAAGGTCGATCCCCTGGAATTGCAGACATGCCGCACGGTTGACGCCATGGCAACCCAGAAGACTCGCCGTGCCCACGGCATGGGCTCCGCCATGATGGCCCGTCTGATGCGGGAGAGCTCGAGTGTGACATCGGGGCCGAACCACTTGGGCAGCCCCGGGAAGTCCACGTCGATCCGGGTCTTGCGGTCGCCCTTGACACGCCCGAGGAGCACTCGG
>CAZIWQ010000164.1:0-2631 GCA_964542355.1 uncultured Armatimonadia bacterium | reverse complement strand
GGCCCGCTCTTCACTGCGCTCACGAGGACCGCGAGGGGGTTGATATCGGTTCCGACAAAGTGCAGCCCCCGCGTCATTGCCTCGACAAGGGTTGTCCCTGCGCCCAGGAACGGATCTGCCACCGTCCGGACGGAGGGCTCAGTAGCGAGGATGGCGTCTAGCATCCGCGCCTGCACCTCCGGCACCATCATTGCCGGGTACTGGAAGAGGTCATGGACGTGCCGTCGCACAGACGACCCCCGGAACGACCAGAAGTCGTCATGCTCGCGACCGATCTCCGAGATCTCGGTCGCGAGTCGCGAGTCGCAGGATGCTGCCGAGGCTGTAGTGTGCACGCCTAGTTCCCCCCGCAAAGCTGTTGGGGGCCGAAGCTTGGCCCACAAGACGCAAGTCTGAGTGTGTACCGTGAGGCGGGAGTTCCAGCAACAGGCCATGCTTCCACGTGGTAAGCCCCCCTCTCCGTCGCCCCGCCGCGTCAGTCCTCCGCGGTCCGGAAGTGATCCCAGCCCCCGCGCTCCATCTCAATCTCACTGCCGTCGTCGCGCACCAGCACGACGCCCTCGCCCGGTCGCACCGTCCCGATCTCGGTGAGCGGCGCCAATCCCTGCTCATGAAAAAGGTCGGTCAGCAGCGGGACCGTGCCCTTGTCGACGCACAGTAGAAGCTCGTACTCCTCGCCAGTCGTGGCGGCCCACCAGGGGGCATCGCCGTGGACGCACTTGCCGGCTTCGAAGCAGGAGGTGGCCACCGGCAGGCGCGCGGCCTCGATCTCCAGCCGCTGGCCACTTGCCCGGGCGATGTGTCCGGCGTCCTGGTAGAGGCCATCGCTGATGTCGATGGCGGCATGGACGGCGCCGGTGGGGGAGAGGACGGCGGCCTCGCGGACCCGCGGCGTCGGGTCCATCAGGCGCTGGCGGAGGTCGGCGAAGCGCGGGTCGTGGAGCAGGCCGGGGTCGGTCAGCAGGATCTCGAGGGCTGCGCCGGCCTCGCCGAGACGGCCGGTGACCACCAGGCGGTCGCCCGGCTGAGCCCCGGCGCGCAGCCACGGCGTCGGCGCCCACCCCAGCGCGAAGATGTCCACGAGGATGTGGTCTTGCGCGGCGATGGTGTCGCCACCGATGAGCGGGGCGCCATAGCGCCGGGCAGTGGCGGTCACGCCGCGCATGATCTCGAGGGCTTGCTCGGACGCGAGCCCCCGCGGGACAGCCACGGTGCACAGGCAGGCAAAGGGCCGGCCGCCCATCGCCGCAATGTCGCTCAGCGCCCCGGCGACGGTGCGCTGGCCAACCTCGAACGGTGTCATCCAGCTCAGGTCGAAATGGCGATCCTCAAGCGCGGCGTCCACCGTGATGAGTAGCTTCTCGGGTCCGCCCACTTCGACAACGGCGCAGTCATCATCGATGGCCTTGATGACCGCCGCGTCAGGGACACCCGCCATCCGGGCAATGGCGTCGATGAAGCCGAACTCCCCGAGCTCGCGCAGGCTGGTCATGGGCCCTCCGACCTCGTCTTCCATGGCAAGCGACCCGGCCGGGAAGGGGACTTCCGGCCGGGTCTGTGTGGTGAGATGGCTGTGAGTGACCTCTGCGGCCCTCTGAGCGGAGCGTCACGGCCTGCGCACGGCTTCTCTCGGCCGCGCGGCTAGTAGTTGGCGGGAGCGGCGGGTGGCGGGGGCGGAGCCGGTGCCGTCGCGGGGGCGCCGGCGGCGGCCGTCACCGCACCGTTCTTGACCAGCGCCATGACCTGCTGGAGATTACGGGCCCATGCGGCGGCCAGCACCTGGGCCGACTTCAGGCCCCGCGCCCGGGCGTCCTGGTCGGTCGCGATCACGACCGGCTGGCCCTTGAACATGACGGCGACCCCGGTCGGCACCGGGGCGAGGGTGACCAGCGCGGGATCGTACTCTCCTACGATCCCGGCGACCTGCCCATCCACCGCGCGCCCGCGCTCGCGGATCGTGGCGTAGCCGGTGGGGTCGGCCAGACGGAACAGCACCTTCCCGCCGATGGCAACCGTGTAGACCTCCGGGCCGGCGAAGCACCAGTCGGGGGCGGTCTGCTGCAGGACCTTCTGCACCCCCGCGGCCCATTGCTGGGCCAGCGACCAGTCACTTTGCGCCTTCACCGCGGCGACATCCTCCGGGTAGATCGTCACGAGCCGCACCCGGTCGATGTAGATCGTGGGTCGGCCGCGGATCGCGCCGATGCGGACGGGAGTGATCTTGCCCGTGCTGAGCGCCTCGGCAAGTCGCTGCAGGATGATCGCTTCACGCTCCGCGATGCTGTAGCCGGCGGCCCGAGTGTGGATCTCGAACAGGACTGCGGAGTCGATCTTGATCTCCGCGCTGGTTGGCTGGTAGTTGGCGGCATTGGTGACGGGCTTCTCGGTGTCATCGCCCCACAGCACGATCTCGCCCGGCGTGCCGCACACGCCCGCCGCGACGCCCACCAGTGTCACCAGGATGGCCGCCGCTGTGCCTGTGGCCGCAAGTCGCATGATTGGTGCCTCCCGTCGTCGTGCCGCATACCGTGGGGCCGTGTTGCCAGGCGCGCCCGGCCGCCAGTTCCCCACGCAGTCACCCACATCCTACTGCGATTGGCCCGGTGCCGTCAACCGCGGGCGCCGAGCCAG